>CALDDL010000222.1 GCA_937936675.1 uncultured bacterium | reverse complement strand
CGGTCGTATAATTCTTCTAGTGCCCGCGATTCTAACCGTGCTATCTCCTGCATCAATTCAAGATCGTTTAAACTCTTATATTTGTTCAATGTTTTATAGAATTAAATTGTTAACAGTCAAACCTAATATTAAAAGCAAAAATAAACAAATTCTTTTGAAAAGTAGTACTTAATTTTAAAGTTTCCGCTTGTTTTTAGTATATTTTCACACTTTAATAATAATTGTATGGCAAAAATGAGATCGAACGATATTAGAAACGAGTTTTTTGAATTTTTTAAAGAGAAAAATCATAAAGTAGTTCCAAGCGCGCCCGTGGTTCCTTATGATGATCCAACTCTGCTATTTACAAATGCAGGTATGAATCAATTTAAAGATGTTTTTCTTGGAACAGGAAAAAGAGATTATAAGCGAGCAGTCGATACGCAGAAATGTATCCGAGTAAGCGGCAAACATAACGATCTTGAAGAAGTGGGTTACGATACCTATCACCATACATTTTTTGAAATGCTGGGTAATTGGTCATTCGGTGATTATTATAAAGAAGAAGCAATTATCTGGGCATGGGAAATATTGACTGATAGATTTAAACTTCCTAAAGAGCGACTTTTTGCAACAGTATATAGAACCGATGATGAAGCTTTTGAATTATGGAAAACAAAGACAGATATTAATCCTGAACATATTTTACGATTCGATGAAAAAGATAATTTCTGGGAGATGGGTGAAACCGGTCCTTGTGGACCTTGCTCCGAAATACATATCAATCTCGCAGATGATTATGATAACCCCGATTATGTGAATGCAGGAACGGCAGACTGCATAGAAATTTGGAATCTCGTTTTCATTCAATATAATCGAGATGAAACCGGCAAATTAAATGAATTGCCTTCAAAGCATGTGGATACGGGAATGGGTTTTGAAAGATTATGTGCAGTTATGCAAGGCAAAAGATCGAATTATGATACTGACGTATTCACACCATTAATTTCGGAAATCGAAAAAATTAGCTCAATAAACTATGAAAAAGAGATCGATATGATCTCAATGAGGGTAATTGCGGATCACGTAAGAGCATTGACCTTTGCAATAGCCGATGGAGCTATGCCGGGCAATGAAGGACGTGGTTATGTGCTCAGACGACTGCTAAGAAGGGCAGCTCGATACGGAAGAAAATTAAATCTTACCGAACCGTTTATGTTTAAGTTGGTAAATGTGCTAGTCGAGAATATGTCGCATGTTTTTCCTGAGCTGAAAACGAATCAAAGTAATATAGAAAAAATAATTAAAGCCGAAGAAGAAAGTTTTAATTCTACTTTGGATCGCGGAATTGAACTATTTGAAAATATTACTTCTAAAGCGGAAGTAAAGAAAACTAATATTATTCCCGGTGAGGATGTTTTTAAGTTATATGATACTTATGGATTCCCGTTCGACCTTACAAATGTGATGGCACGTGAAAAAGGAATGAACGTTGATGAAACGGGATTTAATAAATACATGAATCAACAAAAAGAGAGAGCACGTAAATCGACTAAAGACAAACTTGCCGGTGGTGCTTCTTTATCCGAAAAACTAGCTGAACTAAATTTGAATTCCGATATACCTACTCAATTTCTTGGTTATGAAGTATTAGAATCTGAATCGGAAATTATATTTACAACGGTGATTGAAGTCAATAGAGTAATTGTCTTAGATAGAACACCATTCTATGCTGAATCGGGCGGACAGGCAAGTGATACAGGTTCTTTAACAATCGCCGGTGCTGAACTCACCGTTATCGATGTAGTGAAAATTCAAAATCAATTTGTACATATTGTTGAAAACACCGGAAATGTAAAAATTGAAAAAGGTATGAAAGCGATGGCAAAGGTAGATTCAAAAAGAAGGTGGGATATAATGCGGAATCACTCGGCTACTCATTTTCTTCATACCGCTCTTCGTACTGTTCTTGGTGCACATGTTCAGCAAGCGGGTTCTTATGTAGGACCAGATCATCTCCGTTTTGATTTCACACATTTCGAGAAAGTGAAACCCGAAGAACTAAAAGAGATAGAATTATTAATTAATGAAAAACTCAGAGAAAATATGCCGATGACGCATCACAAGAATACTCCTTTTGAAGATGCAAAGAAGATGGGTGCTTTGATGTTCTTTGGTGATAAGTATGGTGATAAGGTAAATGTAGTTCAGTTTGGGGACTATACATTAGAGTTCTGCGGCGGTACTCACGTTCATAATAGCTCACAGATTGGAATGCTTAAAATAATTAATGAGACTTCTATAGCAAGCGGCGTAAGAAGAATTGAAGCTGTTACAGGTGCGGGAGTAGAAAAATATATTCATGATCAGGAAACAAAACTTTTAGAAGCAGAAAATAAATATCATTCTCTTCATGATGAGAAAAAGAAACTTGAAAAAGAATTAGCAGAAATAAAACTAAAAGAGAAACTTAGTGGTATCGATTCGATAATAAAATCAGGTGAAACAGCAGGCTCGTATAAAATTTTTAAATCAATTGTGGTTGCCGAATCGATGGATGAACTTAAATCGATGGGTGATGAATTAAGAATGAAAATGAATAGCGGAATCGGTCTCTTAATTTCAGCTATTGAGGATAAAGTTGGTGTGGTGGCGGTAGTGAGCGATGATCTTATTAAAGAGAAAAAATTGTCTGCGGGTAAGATAGTTGGTGAAGTTGCAAAGATTCTTGGCGGAGGAGGTGGAGGAAGACCTCATCTTGCCACAGCCGGCGGTAAGGATATTCACAAGATCGATGAAGCAATTTCGTTCTTTAGTGAATACATCAGCAAACTTTAATACCGGCTAAGTCGAATAGAGCAATTAAAAGAATCAAAATCCTCGTAAAAATAAGCGAGGAAATAATATTAAAAAAGGAGTTATAAAATTAATTATAACTCCTTCAATTTTACTATTATATCATCTTGGTTATTGATATAAGAAATTAGATTCATTCTCTAGAAATCGTTCCAGATTTCGGCTATAGCAATGAATAAGTGATTTCGAACTTCTGATAAAGTTCAATGGTTTATCACAAGTCTTTCGAGCGAAATCGAAACTTTTAGCTTCAAACTCATCTTCGCGATAGACTTCATTAACAATCCAGAGATTAAGTGCATCAAGAGCAGAAATTTCGCCGCCATTGATTAAGTATTCATTAGCTTTCCCGATGCTCATATATTTAGGGAGATAGAAAGGGAGAGCTCCACTTGCATGAAGACCATATTTAGCATGCGATAATGAATAGTAAGTATTTTCGGAAGCGAGTCTGAAATCTGCTGCCAATGAAGTTCCGAATATTGGAGTAACGATTCCGCCCCTGAATGCAGTAATAAATATCTTATTAAAATGAGATACTTTTCTAACGATATTTACCAGCATATTAATTTCGATAGCACGGATATCAGAGCGAGTAAATTTAGTAATCAAATGCGGATTAGCTTCATCCATTTCAATACCCGAAATCGAAGAAAGAAATTTGCTGTATTCCTTCGGTCCGAAACAATCTCCTTCATTAATTACCATTACACCCTTGATTTCATTGTTCTGTTCAAGTTCGTCGAACCAAGGAAGCATGTCATTATTTCTTTCGGTATTTGAAAGAAGATTAAACACATTCTTGGTAACTCTTAGTATTCCAAGATATCCTTCCGTATAACCGGTAATTCCGTCAATTTCAAATCCTATCTTTGTAGTGTTCATAATCACTCCGCTAATATTTATAAATTAACTTATACTGCTTTTCTATCTTTCTTTCTTCGAGTAAATAAGTAAACCATAGAAGGTATTACGATAAGAGTAAGAATAGTAGAAACAATTAAACCGCCAACACTCACTACACCGAGAGCCATTCTCATCTCTTTACCTGCGCTTCCTATACCTACTGCCATTGGCAACATACCTAATATTAAGGCTAAAGTTGACATTAAAATAGGTTTTAATTTTGTCGGGCATGCTTCGATCAAAGCATCTTTCATTGACAATTCATTTTCTCTTACCAATTGATTGGCATAGTCAAGCATTAAAATCGCATTATTAACAACGATACCAACTAACATAATTATACCCATTAATGATGTAATACCGAATGAAATACTCGTCATAAATAAAATTGATATCACACCGATCATAGCAAGCGGCATAGTCATTAAAATGTAAATTGGCTGCGAGAAGCTTTCAAGAAGCGCTGCTAATAGCATATAAGTAAGGATCATAGCCAAAAAGAATGCAAAAGCCATATCATTAACCATGTCATTCATCATTTTTGTATTACCGCCCCAACTTAATCTATAACCGGCTGGTAATTCAAGGGTTTCCAATCTGGAATCTATTTCACTCGTTACATTACCTAAGGGTACTCCCGGAGCTGAAGCACCAGTAAACTGTATTGATGTAAATTTATCTCTATGTAGAATTTTAGTAAATCCGCGTGTATAATTGATATCTGCTAATTGAGCTAATCGATAAACAACTCCTTTGGAAGAAACAACCGGAATATTTGCGATCTTCTCCGGCGTATCAACTGCATCATCTTCCATCGTAACTGTAATATCATATTCATTACCGGCTTCTCGATATTTTGAAGATTCCAATCCTTCTACTGATGCACGCATCGTATATGCAATCTCTTGTTCGGTTAATCCTACATCGGCAAGTATTTCACGTTTCGGTTTTATCGTTATTTCTGGTTTTCCGGCTCGTGATGAGTTATCGAAATTTATCAATCCCGGTACATCTTTTAATTTATTAATTATATCTACTTTTAGCTCCTCTAATTTTTCAAGATCCTGTCCTTGAAGATATAATTGAATAGGAGAGCCTCCCATACCCATTCCCGAACCGGTAGCAACCGTAATTGAAGCATTTGGTACGGCAGATAAATCCTTTATAAATTGTGAAATCATTTCATCTAGATTCAAGTCTCTTTCGTTGGCATCCGTTAGTTCAACGTCCATTATTGCCATATTAGTACCTACATCAAGATCGCTCTTCTTTCCTAATGTAGTAAGCATCTGTTTTACTTCGGGATGATTTTTTATTTTGTCTTCAATCTGCTTAAGTACATTTGCAGTCTCACTTAAATTAAATCCTTCAGGGAGTTCCACTTCAATTTTTATTTTACCATCATCGGAAGCAGGTGAAAATTCAAATCCGATCCGTGGACCTAAAGTCATCATTACAACTATAAATAATAAGAACGATCCCGCAACAATTAGAGCAGCTCTTTTTTTGCTCTTTAACATGCCGGCTAAGAGCGATTTATATTTTGCATCCCATGAATCATAAGTTTTATTTAATCTGGCTGCAATTTTTCCTTCCTTCTCTTTTTTACCAAGCATTAATGATGCGAGCATAGGAGTAAGAGTAAAAGAGAATACGAGTGAAAAAAGAGTAGCATAGGTAGCTGCTAAAGCTAATTCACGTAAGAACATTCCAACCATCGAAGACATTGTGGCTATTGGAAGAAATACAACAAGGTTGGTCATTGTGGATGCTAATACAGCTACGGTTACTTCATTTGTACCAATTAAAGCGGCATCTTTATTATTCTTACCGAGAGCTTTATGCCTGAATATATTTTCTAGCACAACAACAGAATTCGCCACGAGCACGCCTATGGTAACCGAGATACCCATAAGAGTCATCATATTCAGCGTTAGGTCTGTTAATTGGAAGAATAAGAAAGTCGATATAATTGCAGCAGGCATCGTAATGGCTACAATCATTGTCGATCTTAAATGTGTAAGGAATATTAATAATACTATTGCCGTAAAAATCACGCCGAGAATGATATTACCCATAGTATCATCGACAGTTGACCGAATATAAGTTGTATGATCGGTTACTACTTCCAAATCAGAACCTTGAGGAAGGAGCTGCTGAATCTCGGGTAAACGTGCTCTTACTTCATCTGCCACTTCAACTGCATTACCTTCTTGGCTTTTAATAAGACCAAGACGAACTACGTTTTCATTTCTAACGTTTTCCTTTACGTTATAATAAACTGCTCTCTGGCGGATATCTTTTCCGGAGTCTTCCACTTTAGCAATCTGTGAAAGTTTTTTATTACCGAAAGGCGTTGGAATGAGTAGATCGCGAATCGATTGCAAATCGTGAAATTCACCATCTAAACGAACTGTAAACTCTTGATCATTTACCTGGAAATAACCTCCCGGAAGATTCATATTATGCATCTGAAGAACACCAAGAAGCTGCGGAAGCGAAATGAAATTTTGATAAACTTCTTTATTATCAAGAACTACTCTTACTTCACGTTCTTGACCTCCGGTGATATT
>CALDDL010000221.1 GCA_937936675.1 uncultured bacterium | reverse complement strand
GGTGTCCGATACCTCTTCCTGCAGGATAGAAATCCGCTCCCATCGATTTAGAAAACTCTTCTATCTTGCGATACTTTTCTAAATTTTTTTCGCTTTTATCTTGAATATTATGATCGAGTGTATGAACCACTTGACGCGGATTAAACAATTTTTTTGCGCCAAGTCCTTTGAATTTAGGGATGACTGCACCCGTATTATCGTGGGTCATTATATAAGCAGGTTTGATTGAGATATAATCACCGGCTCTAACCGTCTGTCCCGGCTCTAATCCATAAGCGAATTTCTGTGCAATCTTTTCAGTGTATGTTTGTTTCATAAATTCCTCTATCTAAATGGATCGAAAGAGACAAAATCGGCATGATGCACAATAATAGATTCAGTGGTGCGTTTACCAAGGTCTCCCTCTTTTGAATGTGTAGCAATAATATGTTGAACTTCATAAGGCAAACCGAATCGATCTGCAATAGCAAGACCCGAGAATGGGTGGCGAACTAATTTTCCTGCTTCGCTCGTAGTAAGCTTTCCATCGATTCTTTCATATTCAATAAGTTTACCTACGTCAATAAGTATAGCACCGGCAATGAGGTAATCCATATTAATAGTTATTTCATCTCCGAAATTTTTCTTCATAATATTTGCCATATCCACTGCGAGATGAACGCATGTTCTCTTATGATTCATAAAAGTGATATTGCAATTTTTAATTAAAAGAGAGAAGGGAATTATCTCCAAATCTTCAGGAGATAAAACACTATTCTCAATTGCATAAACCCAGCAATCTAATACTTTCTCACGCAGTGATTCATCTTTTATCCAATCAATCTCAGTCCATAGTTTTTTTATTTGTTCTCTCATTATCATTCCAATTATAAGTTTGCAATAACGGCATCAGTAAGATCGATGGTGGAAACCGCACCATAGTTAAATACTTCGGTATTGCCTCTTAGTTTCATCATATCGTAGGTTCTGAATTTACCTTCTTCGATTACTTTAGCAATAGCTTTTCTAATTTTAATGGCAGTTTCTTTTTCGCCGATATGATCAAGCATCATACATGCGCTCATAAACATCGCAATAGGATTAACGA
>CALDDL010000220.1 GCA_937936675.1 uncultured bacterium | reverse complement strand
AATGAATCGATAAAAGTGTTTGATGATTTTTTCTCGGATGTAGATATAATAAAAGATAATGACGGTTCATTTCGTATTTGGGTAATAGGATATAACGGGATTTATACCAATTCACAGAGTATAAATTTTTCTTTTACCGATGTAACTTCTCAAGCGTCCTTAAGAAGAGACGGAATAGCCGGAATATTTTTTAGTAATAGCATTGATGAACCAGCTGATCTCTTTGTAATTTCGGAAGCCGCTCCGAATATCATATATAAAAATCAAGGTGATGGGATCTTCTCGGAAATGGCTCGCGATATGAATAAAAAAAATCAAATTAAATTGAGTCATACCGCACTAATCGCTGATTTCGACAATGACGGAAATAAAGATTTAATCGAGCTCCTTGATGACGTTAATTATACCTATTCATTTGGAAATAGCGATTTAGATTTCGAGCCGAGCGAAGAGCAATTAATTGATTTCGATTATATACAAAATAATCTTCCCTTAGCGGGTATGAAAGCCGCCGATTTTAATAATGACGGCTATCTCGATATTTTTCTGTATAACCACAATTATGGAGATATGCTTTTTCAAAATAGTGGTGTTGGCAAGTTTAAGAATGTCTATAAAAATTCGGGATTAGTGAAATTAATTGATCATCGATCTTATGGGGCTAATCTTGCGGACTATAATAATGACGGACTTATCGATATTTTACTTACATATAAAGCAGGTGAGAAAGATCAACATCTATTCTTGTTTTTGAATAAAGGGGATTTCAAATTCGAGGAGAAGAAAGATGAAAATTTTTATGCTAAAAACGGGATTGCAGGAAATTTCTATTCCTCAATATCCGAAGATATTAATAATGATGGATTTATTGATATTATTGCATTCAGTAACGAAGATCGACTTACGGTACTTATTAATAAAGGGGATGCATCGTTTATTGATAAAACGGGAATTGGTCTCGATATGGATCTTATGCATAAAGATCCATCAAACGGAATTTTGAATGCTGAAGATATTAATAATGATGGTTGGTTAGATCTTTTTATCGGAGAACGATTATTTATTAATTCTCCGGAATTCTATTTTGAAGAAGTAGGTAAAGATGTCGGTATTTCTTTTATAGGCAATCCTTCTTTTAATGATTTTGATAATGACGGTGATCAAGATCTATTTATCGGAAGTTCACGAGAATCACTCGGTAAAGGTGATAGAGCAATTCTTTACCGTAATAATTTAACGAATAAAAATTTTGTTAAGTTTGGTATCGTTACCGATTTAAGCAATAGAGACGGGATTGGAGCATCAGTGGTTTTATCGGCATTCGATAAAGAAAATAAATTGATATATAGCTCTCGCAAAACTATCGGCTTAGGCGATAGCCCCATCTCACAGCAAAATAATCCCGTTGTTCATTTTGGAATTAACCCCAAATATAATTATAAAGCAGTTGTAGAATTCCCTTCGGGAGCAAAGGAAAATATTAATGTAGCCGATATCGGTAAATTATATAAAGTAACTGAATCTAGTTTTATCTCTCATAATTTTATTTGCACATATAAATCATTTAATAGAACTTTACTAAAATTAAATTTTGTTCAAGAGATAATTAAATTGCTGCTATTGTTGATAATTACTATTGGCATTTACTATTATTCAAGGAACAAAGTTATTTATAAAACTATAACTAAATGGTATTTTGTATTAGTTCTCATATTCGGTTATTTATTATTGATTCATTTTACGATCGATTATCGTTTTGTTTTTTCGCTTGTTTTTAATCCTCTCTTCTTAGGGGGAGTTCTTATAGCCTTTATTTATTATGGTTCCCAATATATTGATAAAAAAGAGAGCAGTTATATTTCGCACTATAAGGTAACGGAGATAATCGGAATGGGCGGAATGGGAAAAGTTTTTAAAGCCATTGATTCGCAAAATGGAAACACTGTGGCAATTAAAGTTCTTAATTCGCAATTAGTCTCGGATGAAGAAAATAGAAAAAGATTAAACTCGGAAGGAAGACTTCTTTCGTCTCTCGATCATAAAAATATTGTTAAAGTTTATGAATATGGCGAGACGCAAAAACATAGCTTTATTGCGATGGAATATTTAAGTGGCGGAACTTTAGATGATTATATAAAGAATAATTTTCCGATTCCATCCTCAGAAATAATATCTATTTTAAAACAGATTAGTGAAGGGATGGAATTAATTCATGAGAATAATGTTTTGCATCGCGACTTAAAATCACAAAATATTATGTTTGATGAAATCGGAAATATTAGAATAATGGATTTCGGATTATCAAAATCGCCTTTAGTATCAACTATGACATCACTCGGAACGGTTATCGGAACTCTCGGTTATGTAGCCCCGGAACAAATAACAAATGTTCAGGTGGATCAAAGGACTGATATTTTTTCTTTTGGTGTAGTAGCTTATCAAATGTGCACTAATAAACTTCCATTTACCGGAGAGAATGAAATAGCTCTAATTCATTCAATATTTAATACCGTACCTCCGGAGCCAAAGGAGATCAATCCCGAGATTCCGCTTGAGCTTAATTCATTTGTTAAAAAATGTTTAGAAAAAAATCCTAATGATAGAAACGGATCATTCAAAGAAATATTAATTTTATTAAATCAAATTTCCTAATAGTTGAGAATATGGATACTAAAATAAAAAATCAGCAACTGAATAAATCAATCGGTGAATTTGTCTCCCAACTTTCGCAAGGGTTTGTTGATCTTTCTAATAAAGTGAAAGATACTCCCCAACTCGGAAAAGATATCGATCGCCTATTCAGAAAAATTATGGATTTTAATAGAAGTATTAGCGGCGATATAAAGGAACTTATAGAACAGTGTGAAAAAGTTGAATCGAATTTTTCAAAACTTAATAATGAAAAGATTCGTTTGGAACGGCTGTATGCTTCGGGAATTCAATTTCAATCGGAAACCGATATGCGAAGACTAATGGAAACGGCAATCGAAACAGTAGTAAAAGAATTAGATGCTGATGAAGGATTTATTGTATTAATGGATGATATGAAGCAGATAGAAAAGATAGTAGCAAAGAATCTCGATCCCGAGAATGATCCAACAGCAAAAGAATTAAGCACATCAATTATCGCCGAGACAATAGAAAAATCAGAACCTCTAAAGATAGATGATATTAATACTCACCCTGATCTTGTAAATAAATTAAGTGTTATATCGCTAAAACTTTCATCGGCATTAAGTGTCCCCTTAATTTCAAATAATAAAATTCTTGGTGTGGTTTATATCGATAGAAGAAATAGGAATATCCCGTTCAAAGAAACGGATTTAACATTTTTAATTTCATTTGCTCGCCAGATCGTAAGAGGTATGGAAGTCTCACTCGAGATAAATTATTTAGAAAAGAAACTTCAAGAAAAAAGCTGTATCGATTTTATGGAACTAAGAAGTCAATTCAATTATGATCATATAATCGGATCGAGCAGAAAACTATATGAAATTCTAAAGCTCTCTGCAAAGGTAGCCGAAAGCGACGCTTCGGTTTTGCTTCTGGGAGAAAATGGAACTGGCAAGGATCTATTAGCACAGGCAATTCACGAAAATTCACCTCGTAAAGAGAAGCCCTTTGTAGCAGTTAATTGCGGGGCTATTCCTGCTGATCTACTTGAATCGGAGTTATTCGGTTATGAGACAGGTGCATTTACCGGAGCAATAAAAAGCAAACCGGGGAGATTAGAAACAGCCGATGGGGGAACGATATTCCTAGATGAAATTGGCGAAATGACAATCAATCTTCAAGCAAAACTATTGCGTGTTATTCAAACGCGAGAGATCGAGCGTCTCGGCGGAATTACATCAAAGAAAATAAACGTGCGTTTTATAGCTGCTACCAACAAAGATATATCGGAAATGATAGCCGATAAATTATTCAGAGAGGATTTATATTACCGCCTTAAGGTAATCGAAATAAAACTTCCATCGCTGCGTGAAAGAAAAGATGATATTGAAGAACTGGCAAAATTTTTCTTACTTAAACATTCCGAAAATGGAAGTAAATATTCCATTAGCGACGAAGCTCTTGATGTATTAGAGCAATATTCATTTCCCGGAAATATTAGAGAATTGGAAAATATTATTCAGAGGAGTGTAATACTATCTAAGACGAATGAAATTACAATAGAGGATCTTCCGCCTGAGATTGTCGATTTGAAAGAAGATACAGTCAGTGCGACATTAGAAAAAACTTTATCGGAAGCCGAAGAAGAATTTCGGAAACTTTATATAGGTAAGATATTAAAAAAAGTAAAATCGAAATCAGATGCAGCGAAAATACTTGGAATAAACCGGAGCCACTTGCACAAGCTCCTTTCCCAGCTTGGAATAGAATCGTAAAAAAATTAGACGACTATTTTAGTAGGATACAATTCC
>CALDDL010000219.1 GCA_937936675.1 uncultured bacterium | reverse complement strand
GGTAAGACAATAGAAACAATCGGTTTGTAGCTTTTGTATAATTGCATTGATATTCCCTTTTTTTATACTATATATTATAACAAAAATTAATTAACTTTTGGGATATATATTTCAGAGAAAAACAAAAATGACTTATTTCGATCAAAAGAGATATTTCGAGATACTAAAGAAATACGAAAAGAAATTTGAGAAAGAGGAACGTGAAGACTATAAAATGTTAGTCAAAAGACATAAAGACGATGAAGATTTAGATAAATTGTCTTATCAAAGATTAATGAATTTATATGAGAAGTATCACGTTAATAGAGTAAAAAAGAATTTCGATCATCTTTTCAAAAAACCAGAAACAGATAATTAATAATAAAATAAATCAATTCCCGGTGGTATAATGAATTTTAAGAAACTCCAGAATTTTATTGGATTAGCAGTATTTACAATAGCTGCGGCTGTTTATTTTATGACAGTACAACCGTCAGTTTCATTTTGGGATTGCGGTGAGTTTATTGCATCTTCATATTCGATGCAAGTGCCTCACCCTCCCGGAACGCCTTTCTTTATTATTCTAGGCAGAATATTTTCAATGATTCCATTTACAGAAAATATCGGTTTAAGAATAAATGCTATCTCCGTTTTATCCTCCGCTTTTTCAGTACTGTTCCTTTACTTAATAGCTATTAAGCTAATCGAAAACTATAAAGGTAAAGTGTATAATAATTTGATGGATGCATTGGCTACTTATATAGCAGCGGCAGTAGGTGCTCTTTCTTTAGGTTTTAGCGATACATTTTGGTTTAATGCGGTTGAAGCAGAAGTATATGCTCTCTCCACTTTTTTTATTGCTTTCGTCGTTTGGTTATTGGTGAAATGGAATGAGAATGCAGACGAACCGGATAATGAAAAATATTTACTCCTTATTGCATATCTGCTCGGACTTTCTACCGGTGTTCACCTAATGGCGGTACTGGCAAGTGTTCCTGTGGCAATGGTTGTTATCTTTAGAAAATATTTAACCGATGAAGAAACATTAAAGAAAACTGGATATATTTTTCTTGGTCATGTAGGATTAATAATTGTTGTAGCAATGTTAATGTGGATTTCAGAAACTGATGCTGCAGCTCCATCACAAGATATGTTCAAACAAATTGACCAAAAATATTTATTGATTTTTATTGCCGTCTCTGCTCTATATATGGGAGCATTTTATAAAAAGATTTTTCAAAGAAATTCATTTTATATTCCAATAATTATTGGTGGACTAACACTAATCTCCGTTTATCCGGGAATGGTAAAATATGTCCCTAAATTCATATCATCTATTGGCGGCAATAATATAGTAGTAGATACGGCTGTTGTAATTATTATGTTTTCATTGCTAGGTTTTGGAATTTATTGGAGTAAGAAGAAAGATAAACCAACATTCAATTTTGTTTTCAAAGCTTTTTTCTTCGCACTTCTTGGCGTTACATCTGTAGCAATGATTATCATCCGTGCAAATCAAGAACCACCAATAAACATGAACAGCCCAAAAACTTTCTCTGAATTGGAATCTTATATCAATCGTGAGCAGTATGGTGATTTCCCTACCTTTAAAAGAAGATTTTCGATGGAACCACATCAGCAAGGTATCTATACTAATTATTCGAGCGATTTAGATTTCGCATGGAATTATCAGATGGATCACATGTTCAACCGTTACTTAATGTGGAATTATATCGGAAGAGTATCAACATATCAGGATGTAGGAGTGGATATTACAAAATATTGGGCAATTCCATTCCTCTTCGCTCTCTTTGGTGTATATTATCAATTCAAAAAAGACTGGAAAATGGGAGCTGTATTCCTGACGATGTTTGTCTTCCTCGGGTATCTGACGGCGTTCTATCAAAATCAGCAGGAGCCGCAACCTCGCGAAAGGGATTATTTCTATGTCGGTGCATTCTTTGTATTTTCTATCTGGATTGCACTCGGTACAAGAGGAATTTATGAATTGATTACTGAGTCTTTTGCTGCAAAGCCTTCAGTTAAATGGATGCAAATATCTTTACTCTCATTTGCGGTAATTTTAATTCCGGTGAATATGTTGGCAGTAAATTATTTTGAGCATAATAGATCTGATAATTATGTGCCATGGGATTATGCTTATAACATGCTCCAAAGTGTAGCACCTAATTCGATACTATTCACAAATGGAGATAATGATACATTTCCGCTTTGGTATCTTCAAGATGTCGAAGGTGTAAGGCGAGATGTAAGAGTAGCAAATTTAAGTCTATTAAATACACCGTGGTATATAAAACAGCTTAAAAATACTTCTCCTTATGGAGCTCCAAAAGTGGAATTGTCCTTGACCGATGAGCAGATCGATAACATCGGACCGGAACGTTTCAATCCTCAAGATATGAAAATTCCTATCGATGCTGCCACTATCAAGGATTGGGGAATTACGGATTCACTAACCACAGCTACCGGTTATATGAAATGGAGAATGAATAACACAATTCAATTCGGCGATATCAGGGCAATTAGAACACAAGATATTATTGTTCTTGACATGTTACTTAATGCTCAATGGAAGCGTCCGATTTATTATGCAGTTACAGTTTCTGATGATAGCAAATTAGGACTTGATGATTATCTTCAAATGGAAGGTATGGCGATGCGTGTAACTCCTAAAAAATTAGTTTCTCGTTCAGGGATGGAATATATCGATGTCGATATTATGAGGAAACAATTTTTGGAAGAACCGCAGGGATACAGCAAAACTTATCAGCCCGGATTCAAATTCCGCGGTCTGAATAATAAAAATATTTTCTATGATGAAAATCATGTTCGCTTAACTCAAAATTATAGAAATGGCTTTATAAGATTAGCTCTAAATTATATTAATCAGCAGCAGAATAATCAAGAAGCGATAAAAGTATTGGACAAGATGGAAGAGAAAATACCCCGTTCTATAATACCTATGGATTATAGAATTAAACATGACGTAGCTAAAATATTATTTAGTGCTCATGCTTATTCTCAATATGAATCGTACGCTAAAGAAGTAATAAATGAGGCAAAAGCAAAATTAGAAGCAAATCCATCGGATTATTCCAGTTGGTATAATCCTTATGATTTATTGCTGACACATTACGAAAATCTAAGAATGTATGATGAAGCAATAAAACTACTAAATTCATTGATGTCTATCGCTCCTCATGAATCACAAAATATAAAGATGCTCATTCAGAAATATGAAAATGAAAAAGCACAGAATACGAAATATTTAGAAAACAAGAATAAATAATCACATAAAGCATCCCGCCTAAAGCGGGATGCTTTTTATATTACCTACATGAAAAAAATCTTAGTAATAGCACTATCGGGAATCGGAGATGCATTAATGTTCACTCCGGCATTATCAATCCTTAAAAAAACTCTACCATCTTCTGAGATAGATGCTCTGATAATGTTTAAAGGTGTAAAAGATATTTATGAACGTCTGCCCGAGATAAATACAATCCATTATTTCGATTTTCTTAAAAACTCAAAATTAGATTCACTCAAATTTGTAATGCAGCTTCGCAAAAATGAATATGATGCCGTAATAAACGTTTATCCCTCTAATAGGAAAGAATATAATTTAATTAGTTTATTAATTGGCGCACCTAAAAGAGCTGGAATTGAATACCTTAGAAGTAATATTAAAGAACTTGGATTCTTAAATAATATTAGAGTAAGAGAAGATGATTCGGTGCATAACGTTGAAGAGAATATAAAATTAGTTGAGAAATTGACCGGAGCAAAAGAAACAGATATATCAGGACTTAGAGTAATTCTTAATTCAGAGGAAATCGAATTTGCAAATCAATTCGTTTCCAAAATAAAAGAAAATGAGAATCAATTATTAATTGGTTTTCATCCGGGGTGTAATACATTAAAAAATCATGAAAAAAGAAGATGGGAAATTGAAAAATTCGCGGAGCTCGGTAATAAATTAATTGAAAAATTCGATGCAAAGATTTTACTGTTTGGCGGACCGGATGAAATCGATTTAAAAATGGGAGTTATAAATAAAATTAAAAAAGATTCTGCTTTTTCGGTCGATACAAATACATTTACTCAAACAGCCGCAATAATAGAAAAAGTAGATCTATTTATTACAAATGATTCGAGCCTTATGCATACAGCCGCCGCAATGAAGAGAGATGTAATTGCTATTATTGGACCAACGAATAAGAATTACATTTATCCGTGGAAAACAAATTATGAGATTGCGAGTTTGGAACTTGAATGCTCTCCTTGTTTTTTCTATTCGCCTCGACCATTAACTTGCAGCCGTACCGACATTCAATTCAAATGCATTAAGGAATTGAATGTGGATACTGTTTATAATAAGGCATTACAAATGCTGCAAAAAACTAATTAGAACTTTAGCTCAGGATTCCCGGCTTCTATATAAGCACTATTTATCATATCAGCCAAAGCTTTTGCTGCGCTATTAATAGATTCAATAGTTACATACTTTGTTCTATTCCAAAGAAGCTCGAAATACTTATCTTTATTTTTAGAAGCGAACTTATCTGCACTTAATACTAATTCCACATACGTATTCGATTCATTTATATAATCGAAAATCTTGTATTCTAAATCTTTTTTCTCAACTGTACCGATATCAAATTTTACGAGACCTTTGATAATATCCTCTAAATAAGCATCAACCATCTCAATCTCATATCTAAAATGAATTCCCTTCTGCCCAGTTAATTGACCATTATAGTTAATTGTAGCGTGCATTGGCTGATGACCATCGGCTACATAATGAGACAGATCAGCAAGGTAAAGAACAATTTTTTCTTTCTCACCGGATTTGAATGCATCGACTAATTTTTCATAAGTATCCAAAGTAGCCCAAGGTAGATAACCTTGCTTAACGAGAACACTATCAGGATAACGCGATTTTAATTCATCACGGTTGAGTACAATTTGACCGCTCATGTACTCTGGGAAGAAGTCGATATCGATAAAATGTTTAGGATATTCGGTAGGGTCTTGTTTCTTTCTGTTATCAGGATCTACCGAGCGAGTTATAATTTCTTTTATTATTGAATCCTGAAGATTTATCTTAGTTTTTAAGAATTCTAATGAATGTGCCGTGATTAATTTATGTCCTTTATCTCCCCAAGCTGATAAATTAAGGGGAATAACTGCGATTAGTAACAAAACAAGAACTACTTTTTTCATTTTTCCTCTACATTAAAGTGTCGATTTTACTTTTTTCTTATTGATTATATTTCCTAAATTACAAAGACAAATTTAATAATAAAAATCAGGACTTTCTTTATGCTTTCCAAAGATTATATTGAATTAGAAGAGAAGTACGGTGCACACAATTATCATCCGTTAGATGTGGTAATCGAAAAAGCTTCAGGCGTTTGGGTTTATGATGTAGAAGGAAATAAGTATTTAGATTGCTTAGCTGCGTATTCTGCAGTTAATCAAGGTCATTGTCATCCAAGAATTATAAAGGCAATGAAAGATCAAGCTGATAAGGTAACTCTTACTTCAAGAGCATTTCGCAATAATCAACTCCCGTTTCTTTATAAAGAACTAAGCGAATTAACCGGATATGAGATGTCTCTGCCGATGAATTCGGGTGCAGAAGCTGTGGAAACAGCACTAAAAGCTGCTCGTAAATGGGGACACAAAATTAAGGGCGTTGAAGAAAACAAAGCTGAAATAATTACTTGCACGAATAATTTTTCAGGAAGGACAATTTCCATTATCAGTTTTTCTACCGAAGAGCAATATAAAGATGGATTCGGACCATTCACTCCGGGATTTAAGAATGTTGAATATGGCAATGCAAAAGAACTGGAAGAAGCAATTACACCTAATACCGTAGCATTTTTAGTGGAACCTATTCAAGGCGAAGGCGGAGTAGTTGTACCACCAGATGGATACTTAAAAGCATGTGCCGATATTTGCAAAAAAAATAATGTTCTTTTTATTGCTGATGAAATTCAGTCCGGCTTGGGAAGAAGCGGTAAATTATTTGCATACCAATATGAAGAAGTAAGACCTGATATGGTAATTATCGGCAAAGCATTATCAGGTGGCTGCTATCCAGTTTCTGCTGTTCTTTCAGATAAAGAAGTTCTTGGTGTATTTAATCCGGGAGATCATGGTTCCACATTCGGCGGTAATCCTCTTGGAGTTGCAATTGCCCGCGAATCACTAAAAGTATTAATCGAAGAAAACTTGATCGAAAAATCTTTTGAGCTAGGTGAATATTTCAGAGAACAATTGAGAAATGTTAATAGTAAACATGTAAAGGTTATTAGAGGTAAAGGGTTATTTATAGGAGTAGAACTTAATCCCGAAGCAAAAGGTGCAAGAAGATTTTGCGAAGCATTAATGAAAAAAGGAATTCTTTGCAAAGAAACACATGATAATATAATCCGTTTCGCTCCTCCTCTCGTAATTACAAAGGATGAAATCGATTGGGCGATGAAAAGCATCTCCGAAGTATTAAATATGGACTAATGGCAATTTATATTAAAAAAGCCGATTAATATTTATTAATCGACTTTTTTTATATGCTTTGATTGTAAATGGTCAATTGTAGATTTTATAATTTTTTTGAGAATATCCTGATTGATATCTGAGAGTTTTTTAATATAAATACAAGCTTTTCCCATTTTAAACTTGCCTAATTCTTTTAACATATCTTCTTGACCCGCACACCCAGAATAGACGTATAATGATATTGCCGATTTCCTTGGAGAAAACCCGACTAGCAGCCAATCACCTTCCTGACTGCTTCTTTCTGATTTGTAATGATAACTACCAAACCCTATAATAGTATCACCCCACATTTTTGGTTCAAAACCTGAAACTTCTTTAATTAATTTAAGAAGCTCAAAACTGTCATTTTTTTTCTGATCGCCCTCAGCATAAATGTTAATAAATTCTTTAACATCTGCATTATTTTGTTTTGTTTTTAACTCTGCCATATTACTATTCCATCTTATTATTAAACTTTTTCAAGAATCAAATATAATTATCGATAGTTGAAATAAATTCATTAATGACGCTCTGAGGTGAGCCATTGATCAATTGTGATCTTTAGGAAATGTATATTAATCGGTTTAGCAATATAATCATTCATCCCGGCTGCAAGGCATACTTCTCTATCTTTCATGCTCGAATGTGCAGTAACCGCAATAATAGGTACTTTTGAACTTTTCCTTCCAGATTCTCTGATTCTCTTTGTAGCAGTTAATCCATCCATTCCTTGCATCTCCACATCCATTAAGACAAGATCAAATCTATCGGTAAAGACTGCTTCAATCGCATCTTGCCCCGTTCCTACTGCCTCTACATCATATCCAACTTCCTTTAAAATCTTCAGCTCTAAGTTTTGACTTATTGGATTATCTTCCACGAGCAGAAGTTTTTTCTTTCGATTTGGTTTTTCATTTGAATTGTTTTCATTCGCTTCACTTAATTCAAAATCATTCATCTTGAATTGTAACTCTTCAACCGGCATATCTGACTTAATTTGTTTTGAAACCGGATTAAGCGACTCTTTGAATTTAACTGTGAAGCTAAATTTACTTCCGAAACCAACACGGCTTTCAACTTTTATTTCGCCACCCATTAGTTTCACAAATTCCTTGCTTATAACTAGCCCAAGTCCTGTGCCTTCTTTAGTAGAAGTTTTATTCTTAATTTGAGAATAAGCTTCAAATAATTGAGGAATCTGTTCCGGAGCAATGCCTCTGCCGGTATCTATTATCTCAGTGCCAATTTCTATTATATTTTCTTTTGTATTTATCAAATTAAGATTAACTTTCACGCTTCCGACATCCGTATATTTTACAGCATTAGCAATTAAATTAACAGCAATTTGACGATAACGCGTAGGATCACCGAACATTACTTTTGGTATGTTTTCATCAATATTTAGTTCTAAATTCAACCCTTTGTTTTTGGCAGTTTGTTTTAGGATTGATACCGCTTTATTAATTTCACCGGTAATTTCAAATTCTTCTTCATCCAATTCCATCTTACCTGCTTCAATCTTAGAGATATCTAAAATATTATTTATAATATCTAAGAGTGATTCGGCAGCAAGTTTTGCATCTTTACTAAATTGTTTTAGTTCTTCTTTACTCTCAAAAAGATCATTTTCGACAAGAGTTAAAAATCCCATAACGGAATTCATCGGAGTTCTCACTTCATGACTCATACTAGCGAGGAATTTAGTTTTGAACTTACTCTCCTGCTGCGCTTTTTTGGCAGCGATATCAGCTTTATTTTTTTCAGATTTTAATGCATCAATTGCTTTTTGACGCTCTGTTTCAGCTATAACCTGCTGTGTAATATCTTGCAGACTTCCTTCATAAATATCCTTTTGATTTGCCTCTTCATCATTGAGACGAACATTCATTCTGACAGTGATCTCATGCCCATCTTTCTTTTTCAATTGAACGCGATAGTTTCTTACCTTCCCCTGTTTTTCCAAAAGTTTTTTAAGCAAATCAAAATCAGTGGAAGTTTTGAAAATACTTTCAATTGCATTTACCTTTTTTAATTCATCTTCGCTTGTATATCCGAGCATTCTTACAAACGAAGGATTTATCGTAAAGATTACACCATCCGAATTTATTTGAAAAATTCCTTCTGCTGCGTTCTCGAATAAATTTCTAAATCGTCTTTCAGAAACATTAGTCTCATAAGAACTTAAAACAGCTTCTTCTCTTAATTTGTAATTTATATAGCTGGCAATAATTGCCATAATACTAATAATGACTACAAGGACAACGGATTCAATTCCCGAGAGCAGCATCGACATTGCTTGTTCATTAAGAATGATAGAGGCAGCAAATACGACTATATAATATACTGCTGCTATAATTTGATTCTTTACATCCCAACTTAGAAACAAAGCGGCAGTGAAAATTATCAATCCAATAATATGCGAATTGAAGGTTAATGTCTTTGGATATAAATAAATTATAACACCGAATGAAGTGATAATCGTTATTAATAGCGTATGTATTAATATCACCGGATGCTGTTTACCGGTTTTTGTATAAGATATTATTAATAAAAGAAATGCTAATAGAATCGAAGTAACTCGGGATAAATATACTAAATAAGAAAACTCACTGAAATAACGGACTTCAAAAACTAATGCTATAATTCCGGCAATAGCCGTGAATTTAGCCAAAGATTGAAATGGAGCAATTAATGATTTTTTGCTCTCTTCTTTGAAGTGATTAATCTTCCTTAAATCCGATGTAGTACGTGTTGCCTTTTTATTATCCAATTCTTTTTGTTCTTCCCAATATTTTTCTATAACTAAGAAATTCTATATTTAACCATATTTTCCAAAATGTTAACTATATTAGCTAACTAAAATAAACAAATTATGCAAAACATATTATGATAGATATACTATATAGTATCGACATTTTTTTATTATACTTTATCAATAAGACCTTATCAAACCCACTTTTTGATAAATTTTTACCCTATATCACTGATGTAAAGAATTGGTATTTAGCATATTTTCTTCTTTTGAGTATTAGCTTTAAGTATGGAGGAAGAAAAGGGAAAATTGCAGTCCTCGTACTCCCCTTTTTGATTTTAGCAAGCGATCAATTTAGCAGTTTTTTCTTAAAGAATTTATTTCAGAGAGCTCGCCCATGCAATGTATTTACGGATTTGAATGTTTTGGTTCACTGTACCGGTTCTTATTCATTCCCATCTTCGCATGCAGTTAATAATTTCTCTGCGGCAATGTTTTTTTCAAAATTATTTCCAAAAATAAGAATGCCACTTTTTATAACCGCATCGATAGTTGCTTTCAGCCGACCTTATGTCGGAGTTCATTATCCATCCGATATTTTTGGAGGTATGTTAATCGGATTGGCAGTCGGCTATATTTTTTCGTTATTAGTCTTAGAAATAGATAAATTCACAAATAAGAAAATTACTCCCAAGGCAGAAAAATGAAAACTAAATTAGAAATAGCTAAAAATTGGCTTCCTCGTTATACAGGAACAAATATTGACGATTTTGGAGATTACCTACTACTAACAAACTTCCATAATTATGTAACTAAATTTGCAGATATATTTAATTGCGATGTTCAAGGTATTGGGAAACCGATGCAAACAGCTACGAATACTTCGGGATTGACAATTATAAATTTCGGAATCGGATCGGCAAATGCTGCTACGATAATGGATCTACTAATAGCACGTAAACCCAAAGGTGTATTATTCTTAGGAAAATGCGGAGGATTAAAAAGATCTACTGAATTAGGACATTTTATATTACCGACAGCAGCAATAAGAGGAGATGGAACAAGCAATGATTATTTGCCGGCTGAAGTTCCGGCTCTACCTTCATTCAAGCTTCATAAATTCGTCTCGGATAAAATCGTTGCCCGAAAACTTGAATACCGAACCGGAGTAATCTATACCACAAATAGACGATTATGGGAGTGGGATAATCAATTCAAGAAATATCTCCGTGGCCTGGGTACAATAGGAATCGATATGGAAACAGCCACAATCTTTATTGTTGGATATGCAAATAATATCGCCCGAGGTGCTCTGTTATTAGTTTCCGATCTTCCAATGATTCCCGAAGGAATAAAAACTGAAGAATCCGATAAAAAAGTAAGTAGCCAATTCGTAGATATTCATCTTCAACTAGGAATTGAAGCAATGACAGAAATCGGGAAAAAGGGAGAACAGATAAAACACTTTGTTTATTAAAATTTGAATAAATTTATGAAACATTTATCGTGATCTGTTTGTTAAAGAATTAAATAGATCAAAGGAGTCAAGCATGAAAAAAATATCCTTCGCAATCTTGTTCTTATTCTTTGCTTTTCTAATTAACGTTAATGCTCAAGATAAAGAAATAACAGCCGCATCGAAATCACTAATTGATTTAAGCGGTTCAAAAAATTATGAAAAAGCAGCAGTATTGATTATTTACCAAGGCGATGACAAAGATAGAAATAATAAGGTTAGCTTAGACCCTAAAAATGTTAATGAATTAAAATATGCTAAGAAAGTTTGTTCAAAAATCGGTGCAATGAAAGCGATTTCAGAAACTTATGAAGTGGGAAATGTAGAAAAAATCTCCGATACCGAATATAAAGTAAATCTATATTTTGTAAATGGTGCTCAAAAGCTCCCCGCAACTTTCTCATTTCTAAAAACAGATAAAGGTTATTTACTGCAAGAAGTAAATTAATAAAAGAATATATTAAAAAGGAGTGCTATTTAATGCGCTCCTTTTTTTACCATCCACACTCCAAATAGAATTACAATTCCACCTAGGATTAATTGAATATTTAACGGCTCAGAAAGAACTAGCCATCCTAGAAATACTGCTATTACAGGATTAATATATGCATAAGTTGAAACCAAAGAAATCGGCAAATGAGCTACTGCATAAATATATGATGTATAACCTATAAGAGAACCGAAAACGATAAGATAAAGTAAAGAATATAATCCAGCATCAGTAGTTTTAATATAGGAATACTCTCCTATTGAGAATCCCAACAAAGTTAAGATTACTCCGGCAATTAACATTTGAAAAGCAGCACCCATCAATGGATCAACGGACACTTTTTTATACTTTGAATAGAGTGTACCATTAGCCCATCCAATAACCGCGACTAAAAGAGCAGCAGCACCGATAAAGAAAGATCCTTTAAAAACTGTATCGATATCATGTGAAAATATTAAGATTACACCTGCTAATCCAAGAAGCAATCCAATAATAACAAACTTATTTACCTTCCCTTTTTTATACATAAATCTTTCAAAAAGTACCATCCAGAAAGGAGTTGTCGTGATTATTAGAGATGTAAGACCACTTGAAATATATTGTTCTGCAACTACAACAAGGACATTACCAAATCCAAGCAAAAGGATTCCAACGATTCCGAGATGGATTAAATCTTCCTTCTCCGGGAATTTATAACCGCGTATCCGCATAATTATAATTAATATTGGACCAGCAATCAACCATCTAAAACCTGCAAATAAGACAGGTGGGAAATCTTCTACTCCAATCTTAATTGCTAAATATGTAGTTCCCCAAATGATACAAATTGTTATCCATGCTGCATACGCTTTTAAATTCTTTTTCTCGGTCATAGGTATATGGTATTCATTTAAATGAAAAAAATGATAAATTGGAGTCTAAAATAACAAAAAAATAGTCCTATGTTAGCATTGATTTACAAAAATAGTTCCTTTCTACAAAAATTCTCATTATGGTTAGACCAATTTGGATGGTATGATGATTCGCTCAGATTTTTAACAATCATAATTATTGCTGTACTTTTTTACTTTATCTCAAAAAATGTAATCATAAAATTAGCCGAACAATTAATAAAAAAAACACGCACAGAATTAGATGATGTTCTATTCCAAGAAAAATTTCTAAAGAGAATTTCTTTCGTTCTTTCTCTTATTATAATTAATTCATTTGCATATCTAATACCCGAATTAACGGATTTGATTCATAAAATTATCAGTGCTCTGATTGTTTATTTATTTGTGGCTTTGGCAAATGGAATTTTAACCGGAATTTATGAGTATTATGAATTAACGAGTAAAACCAGAGATAAGCCTATAAAGGGTTATCTTCAGGTTGTTAAAATAATTATATGGATATTCGGCGCAATAGTAATAATCGGAATTTTATTGGATCAATCGCCTTGGGCATTAATTGGTGGTTTGGGTGCTCTTACGGCAGTATTACTTTTAGTCTTTCGCGATACTATTCTATCATTCGTTGCAAGTATTCAGATTTCTAATTATGATTTAGTAAAAGTGGGTGATTGGATTGAAGTGCCTAAATATGGTGCCGATGGTGATGTAATTGATATCTCTCTTAATATTGTCAAAATACAAAATTTTGATAAAACGATAACTGTAATTCCAACTTATAAATTAGTAGAAGATTCATTTAAGAATTGGCGCGGGATGACTGCCTCAGGCGGAAGAAGAATTAAACGTTCTCTTTTTATTGATCAGACAAGCATTAAATTTGTTGATGATGAATTACTTGAAAAATTAAAAAATATATCTATTATAACCGATTATCTTAATCAAAAGATCGAAGATGTTGAAAAATTTAATGAAGAAAATAAAATTGATAGCTCGGTATTAGTCAATGGAAGAAGGTTAACGAATGTGGGTACCTTCCGGGCATATCTTATTAATTATCTTAAGCAGAGAAATGACATTGATAAATCGATGACATTTTTAGTTCGTCAACTAGCTCCGGGAGCAGAAGGTCTGCCAATCGAGATTTATGTTTTTGCAAATACTACCAAGTGGGATGACTATGAATCGATCCAAGCCGATATTTTCGATCATATATTTGCAGTCGTGCCTTCTTTTGATCTTAGAATTTTCCAAAGCCCATCCGGTAATGATTTTAGACAAATAGGAAAAAATTGTGATAACAACTATTGATAAAGTAATATCGTATGCACTTATTGATTTAGGTGTAGAGACAACAACATGCGTTCCGGGATATGGTGCGAGTCAAACTTTTTCTGCTTTTAATGAACTCAACAATAAAATTTCTACTTATTCATACCATGAAGAAGTAGCTTTTACTATTTGTCATAGCATGAGTATATTCGGTAAAAGATCGGCTTGTTTTATCAAAGCACATGGTTTAATGAAAGCTGCCAATAGCGTTACTGATTCTTTATATACCGATATTACAGCGGGATGTTTGATTTTTGTTTTTGATGATAAAAGCGGTAAGCATTCCGATAATATTTTGGAAACTGAGTCATTAATAAAGGGACTCGGGATTAAATATCATAAAGCAGATCAGGGATCAATCTATTCCGATATTACTAATGCTATGACTGATTCCGAAAGAAGAAATCAGCCTGTAGTAGTTTTAATTGATTCTTATATTGTTGGCGAGCAAGAACAGATGAGACGCCAAGAAGATTTAAGAATTGATTTTAATTATGAAAAAGATGTCTATTCCCACATTATTCATCCGCTTCTTTCCGATTATCAATATAAAGTTTATATGGCAAAGAAATTAGATGGTAATTATTCTTCAATAAATCGACCTCCATTGCCATTAGTACCGGAAAGTTTATCTCCAAGCGTTAAAGCAGGTGCAGAAAAATATATAACATTTTTCGATGTATTTAAATCGACAGAAAAAGAAATTGTAACAGGAGATACGAGCGCATCGAGTTCTTTTGCTTTCCCACCTTATCTTTGTATAGATGCAGTAACTTATATGGGAGGCAGTATCCCGCTTGGAATAGGTGCTTATTATGCGGGATATAAAGATATTTGGTGTCTCACCGGTGATTTCGGTTTTATTGCCGCCGGACATTATGGTCTTTTAGAAGCTGTAAATAGAGAAATACCCTTAAAAGTAGTTCTCTTTTATAATAAATCCGCAGCAGCCACTGGGGGACAGCCGATAAATAAAAAATTAGTGCAAAAGATTTTAGCTGGATATGAAAAAAATATTATTAATCTTACCGATCCTAATAATCCTTTAGAAGTTTCAGAAGCTCTAAAAAGCTTAAAAGAATCTAAGGAATTAACAATCCTATTAATTAACTATTAGGATTGAATATGAAAAAAATATTTTTTATAATCTTAATTACACCGATATTTTTGAATGCACAATTTATGAATCCGAGTATTGGAGCTTATGCAGGAATAGGTGAAATGAAAGGAAATTCTCCATCGCTTTCTGTCTATTCCCTAAATGGATATATCGGATTTTATGCATGGTTCTCGGCTGATATTGAGTTCAGAACGGGATTTTTTTATGCACAAAAAATTGAGAATTTAATTCCCGAAAATCGAGCCGGTAAATTTTATCCATTTATAAAAGGATATTATCTTTCGGCAAATATTTCGCAATTCTTTAATGATACTTTTTTTCTTGAAGAAGGTGTGGGTATAATTATAATTAATGATAGAATCTATAATGATCGTGCATCATGGGATATAGGGGCAAAAGCACATCTTGCAGCCGGATTTAGGTTGAAACAAAATCTAAGGATTAGCGGGGGTATCGATTTTGCTTCAACCGTAACAAACACTTCGGCTAGCTATTTAATTTATATGGTTCAAACACAATATTATTTTTGAAGAGCATAAAGTTCTCTCATCATCTCTTCGAATTGATTAAAATAAAGTGATTGTTCTCCATCGCTCCATGCTTTTTCAGGTTCAGGATGAAATTCCACCATAACACCATGTGCTCCCACAACCTTAGCAGCTTTTGCTAATGGTATGACTTTATTTCTTTGACCTACGGCATGAGATGGATCAACGATTATCGGCAAATGAGATAGTTCTTTTAATACAAGCACGGCACTTAAATCTAATGTATTCCTTGTTGCGTTTTCAAAAGTTCTAATTCCCCGCTCGCAAAGAATCACTTGTCTATTGCCCTGAGCCAAAATATATTCAGCAGCATTTAACAATTCATCTATCGAGGACATTAGACCTCGTTTTAGCATCACAGGACGGTGCGTTTTCCCTACTTCTTTCAAAAGAGAAAAATTCTGCATATTCCTTGCGCCAATCTGAAGAATATCGGCAAACTTAGCTACATCTTTAACATGTTCATTATCCATAACTTCAGTAATTACGGGCATGTCATAAGTCTTGCCTGCATTTACAAGAATTTCTACACCTTCGATACCAAGTCCTTGAAAACTATATGGAGATGTTCTTGGTTTATAACATCCGCCTCTTAAAATCTGTGCACCATTAGTTTTTGCTTCTAATGCACATTGCATAATTTGATTTTCAGATTCCACGGAGCACGGACCTGCCATAACGATAAAACTATCTCCACCAATTAATACATCCTTTACTTTTATAATTGTATCTTCTTGTTTGTATTCTCTGCTTGCAAGCTTATAACTCTTAGATTTGGGAGATGAAATTTTAGCACTCGCTTTTGGTGTTAAGTCTGCTTTAGGAGTTCCCTTTTCATCTAATAAGAGTGAATATTCTAGTTTAGCTTTTACTAATTGTTGCGATGGATAACTTCCTAGAATTTTTATAAACCTAGTATAATGCCCAAGATCATCGATCATTTTGAGAATATTTTCGTTCTGATGATTACCTTCAAAATCAAGATAAAACATCTCCTCCCATGGGTTACCGATTATAGGACGCGATTCAAGTTTTGTTAAGTTGACATTATATTTTCTAAAGATATTTAAAGCATCAACAAGTGAGCCCGGAGTATGTGAAGTAGCTAGTACCAACGATGTTTTGCATGGAATCCGATCATCTACATTCAGCGGCTTCCTTGCTCCAATTAGAAATCGAGTAAAATTTTCGGATTGATTTGCAATATCCTTTTTAAGAATTTTTACTCCGAATAGTTTTGCCGCTTCTTCGCTGGCAATAGCAGCATATTCAGAATTATTTTCCATCTTAATTTTTTGAACTGACATTGCCGTATCTGCGAAATACTCGACTGACATATCTTTAAGCGAATCCAGGAATTTACTGCATTGAGCTGCAGCTTGATAATGGGCATATACCTTTTTAATAGAATTTATATTTATATCTGTACCGGAGACAAGGCAATGTTTTACTTCAAACTTTTCTTCACCGATTATAGATAATGTAGTATGCAATAGAAGATCATATACTTCATTAATTCCGCCGGATGTTGTATTCTCGATTGGTAAAACAGAAAAATCACTTTCACCATTTTCTGTTGACTTGACCACATCTTCAAATTTTGTAAAGAAATTGAAATTGACTTTATATCCGGTGTTAGAGAAGAATTTTGTTGCTGCCATATAACTATAAGAGCCCTCAATACCTTGAATAGCTACCTTAATGCTTTTGCTATTTTTTTTCTCATTGATAAACCCGAGTACATAATTTTGCTGCATTCTTACGGAATCTTCTAAAATTTCGTAATAAAGTTTTGATATGTAGTGAGAATCGAGATTGAATTTTTTCCCTTCTTTAATTAAACGTCTTAGAAGTTCTTCTTCCCGTTTAAAATCACGAATAGGACTTTTGTGTGATTCTTTTACTTTAATAACTTCTTTACTGTAATCTCTTCGTGTAGAAAGGAGTTTTAATATTTCACTATCTATTTTATTAATTCCATTTCGGAATTTATCGAGCTGATTTTTATTTGATTTTGCCATTGGAGGTCTTTTTTAAATAATAATTATTTGAAAGGCTAAAATAAGTAAAAAAATTGTCGAAAATAAGGGTAGTAAATAAATTGACAAAAAAGTATTATTAAGCTATTTTAGAACCGGATAAAACAATCCATTACTATTATTAATTAGCATCAGTAAGGAGGAAATGATGCCCAAACAGTCAAGGCGTGACTTCTTCAAGACAACTGCTGCACTTAGTGCAGTAACTGCCGGAGTTACCTCAACTAAAATAAAAGCAGAATCGAAAGACTACATACCTGATAAAGCAATGGGTGTTTTAATAGACACAACTGCTTGTATTGGATGCAGAAGGTGCGAATGGGCTTGTAAAGTTGCTCATGATATGCCCACTGCATCTTTAGATACTTATAATGATAGAACAGTTTTTAATGAGATGAGAAGACCCGATCATACAGCTTTAACTATAGTTAACGAATATCCCGGAAAGGAATTAGATCAATTCCCAATAGACGTTAAATTTCAATGTATGCATTGTAATTCACCTGCTTGCGTCTCTGCATGTATTGTAAAGGCTTTCCATAAACATCCAAATGGGACTGTTACATGGGATGGAGATAAATGTATCGGATGTCGATATTGCATGGTAGCTTGTCCATTTCAGATACCTGCATTTGAATTTGATAAAGCAATTGAACCCGATATTAAAAAATGCGATTTCTGTTTCGAACGCACAAAGGTTGGAAAATTACCTGCATGCGTAGAAATATGCCCAAATGAAGTACTTACTTACGGGAAAAGAGAAGAACTAATAGATATTGCACATAAAAGAATTGAATTATATCCTGATAAATATATTGATCATGTTTTCGGTGAATTTGAAGTCGGCGGAACTTCATGGATGTATCTATCGAGTAAAGAGATGCCAAAATTAGGATTACCTGATCTACCTAGGGCTACTGCACCGGGCGTTTCGGAATCGATTCAACATGGATTATTTGCATATTTCGTTCCTCCTCTTGCTCTTTATGCCATTCTAGGTGGTGTTATGTGGATTAATAAAAATCGTAAAAATTCTGATACGGAGGAATAGATGGAAGAACACTTAAAACCGATGCCAATTAAAAGAAAATTTATTACTCCGGGTGTATTAGTATTAATAATAATAGCTGCATTAGGAATGACCGCACTATTATTACGATATATTTTTGGAATTGGCTTTGTTACTAATCTAAGTAACCAATATCCATGGGGTATTTGGATCGGACTTGATGTTGCTCTTGGTGTGGCTCTAGCAGCCGGCGGATTTACTACTGCTGCTCTAGGACATATCCTTCATAAAGATAAATATCACGCCATTGTTCGTCCTGCACTTTTAACTGCGGCACTCGGTTATACTTTTGTTGCCGTAAGCGTTATGACAGATCTTGGTCGCTGGTATTATATATGGCACCCATTAATTATGTGGAATGGTAATTCAGCACTCTTTGAAGTTGGTATCTGCGTAATGATCTACTTAACTGTACTATATATAGAGTTTTTACCGATCGTAACAGAGAGATTTATTGGAAGAGTGAATCTTCCCGGTTTCCTTTCTGCTTTCAATAAGTCAATAGATAAATTACTCAGATTCTTAGATAGAATATTAGATAAAACGATGTTTGTATTTATTATTGCCGGTGTAGTCTTATCATGCCTTCATCAGTCATCGCTTGGTACTCTAATGATTATCTCGGGTCAAAAGATGCATCCATTATGGCAAACACCCGTTCTGCCTCTATTATTCCTTCTGTCTGCTATTTCGGTCGGATTCCCAATGGTAATTTTTGAATCAATTATCTCATCGCGATCTTTCAAATTAAAACCTGAAACAGATATTCTAAAAGGATTAGCAGATATTATTGGTCCTCTGCTTGCAATTTATCTTGCATTCAAAATCGGCGATATGGTAATTCGTAAATCATTTGTTTATTTGATGGAAATTAATACAGTAAGTGTCCTTTTTACCATTGAATTGGTTGTGGGGATTATCGTACCCTTACGAATGTTTTTCTCACGGACGATGACGAAATCTATCCCCGGATTATTTATTGCTTCGAGTTTAGTGATACTTGGAGTATTATTAAATAGACTCAATAATTTTGTTGTTGCATATACTCCTCCCTATGCAACCGGACCTTATATTCCGTCGGTAGGTGAAATTTTAGTTACTTTAGGCTTTGTTGCCTTAGAAGTATTGATATACCGTGCTGCGGTAATGATATTCCCTGTTATCAGTCAACCAAAGCCGGCAGAATCAGTTTCCAAATATTCCGTTAAAGGTGTATGATGAAAAAGAATCTATTAATATTTACATTAGTTTTATTTAGTTCCGCATTTATTTTTGGACAAAACAAGAAAGCAGCGGTAGATCATTCGCAAGTGAAAGGATTGACATGTAAAACTTGCCATTCATGTGATATACCAACAAAAGAGAACCCATGCTTGATTAACTGTCCTCGTGATCTAATGGTAACGATTTATCAAAAGCCAAAAGATGCACCGGCAGAGATAATAATAAACAAAGTGAAAGATAATAAAGACCTTTACACACCGGTTAAATTTACTCATTTAGCTCATGCAGAAATGGCTGAAATGTCCGGCGGTTGTATTTCATGTCATCACTATAATCCACCGGGAGACGTAATCCCCTGTTCAAATTGCCATGAGCCGAAGCGCAAACGTGAAGATATAACTAAACCTGACTTAAAAGGTGCATATCATCGCTTATGTAACGACTGTCATAGAGCATGGAGCGGAAAAAATGATTGTAACGCATGCCATACTCTAAATGCACAGTATGCAGGTGGTAAAAAACAACCGATAATTTCAAAAGACAAAAAAAGAATTCATCCGGAAATAAAAACTCCTGAAATAATCAAATATGAAACTCCAAAAACCAATAAAGGCAAAATGGTTAATTTTGCTCATACTCAGCATATAAATACATTCGGATTAGAATGCCAAAGCTGTCATAAAAATGATGCATGTATTAAATGTCACGACCAAAGAGATAAATCAAATGCAAAACCGGCTACATTTACTCAAAAGCATAAGAATTGTTTAGCTTGTCATGATACTAATAATAATTCTAAGTGCAATATGTGCCATACAAATGATGCTAAAGATGTTAGATTTAATCATAAAGCAAGAACAGGATTTGATTTATCCAAATTCCATAGTAAATTATCATGCGTTAGATGCCATACCACAAAGGGTAAATTTACCGGATTGAGTTCTAAATGTTCTTCATGCCATGGTGCATGGGACCTAACAAATTTCAATCATGCTAAGACAGGATTAAAATTTGACGAAACGCACGCAGAATTTGAATGCGAAAGCTGTCATAAAGATGCCGTGTATAATAAACCTGATTGTTCCGATTGTCATGATGATAAAACATATCCAAAAGATAAACCGGGGAAATTAGTTAGATAGATATGAAAATATATAGAAAAATAGGCACGAAATTAATCTTAGTTATCGGTATTACAACACTGATTATATTAGGTATTTATGCCTATTTGAGTATTACATATCATTCAGATGTTATGCTCGATGAAGTTGAGCGGCATGCACTACAATTAAGTGAGACAGTAAAAAGTTCCACTAAGTATGGCATGCTGCTCAATCAACGAGATCATATAAATGAAATTATTAAAACTATCGGTAGCGATAAACAAATTCATGCAATTCGTATTTATAACAAAACAGGTGAAATTGCATATTCTACCGATAATGCAGAAGTCGGAATTTTAGTAGATAAATCTCAAAAGAGTTGCAGTGTCTGTCATAATGATAATGTAACGCTTGAGAAAATTTCAGTAGCTGATAGAAAAAGAGTTTTTAATACAAATAACAATACTTCTAGAGTACTCGGAATTATCAATCCAATCTATAATGAAAAATCATGTTACACATCCGATTGTCATGTCCATTCAAAGGAATCAAAAATACTAGGTGTATTAGATGTAACATTTTATCTAGATGAAATAGATAATAAAATTGTAGATAACGAAATCAGGGGAATTATTTTTAGTATTCTTTCCTTTATAGGTATAGCCTTTATTATTGGAATTTTTGTCAAACGATATGTTGATAAACCGGTAGCTGAATTAGTAAAAGCCACAGAAGAGATAGGGCAAGGGAATCTTGATTATAAAATAGCAGAACCAAGCAAGGACGAACTAGGGAAATTAGCTATTTCATTTAATAAAATGACGCAAGGCATAAAAGATGTAAGGATGCAATTATTCCAATCCGAGAAGATGGCTTCATTAGGTCAATTAGCCGCTGGAGTAGCACATGAAATTAATAATCCATTAACGGGAGTACTTACTTATAGTAGTTTCCTTCTTAAAAGGACAAAGGACAATCCTGAGATGCAGGAAGACCTTAACGTTATCGTTAGAGAAACTCTTAGAAGCAGAGAAATAGTAAAAGGCTTATTAGATTTTGCCCGTCAATCAACTCCTAAAAAAAGTTTAATTAGCATTAATGAGATTATTGAACGTGCAGCTACCGTTGTAGCCAATCAATTAAAGATTAGCGGTGTAGTATTAGAAAGAAAGTTTGATGAAAACCTGCCGAAATTGACTGCCGATGCAAATCAGATTCAACAAGTATTTATCAATCTATTCGTTAATGGAATTGATGCTTCAAGCAAAAAAGGTGGGAAATTAATTGTTGAGACTAAATTAACTAGTCTCCCTCCTAAAGGAATAGTTGTAATTAAATCGGCAATGTGCGATAAGAATCATAGTCTGCTTGATCCGGATTTTAAAATAGAAGGACATCCTTCAATAAAAATGAAAATTAAATCAGGCGATTCATCCGGTATTATTCATTTAGACCCGGTATATGGTAAGCAGCGACATAGCTTTGGATTAGAGATCGATAAATCTAAACCGATATCTCTCCATTGCCCTGAATGTGAAATTTCATTGATCGATAAAACAGGCCTCTGCCCAAAATGCGGAGAACCTCTTTATAAGATTAACGTTGCAAATGCAGGTCATCTTTGTGGTTGTGCTAAGTTCAATGATGATTATCAAAAATGGGAGCATATTGATCTCGCAGGTCCACAAAAATTCATTGAAATAAAAGTATCGGATAATGGAAGCGGAATTTCGTCCGAACATTTATCCAAGATTTTTGAACCATTCTTTTCTACAAAAGGACAAAAAGGAACAGGTTTAGGTCTTTCTGTAATTTGGGGAATTGTAGATAATCATAACGGAACAATAACAGTAGAAAGTGAACTTGACAAAGGAACTGCTTTTACAATTCGTTTGCCAATAAATAGTTGAAAGAAAAATGAGCGATATATTAATAGTAGATGACGAACAAGTAATAATAGATTCGATAATAAAGATATCGAAGTTAGATGGATTTACTGCCGTAGGGGTAACGAACGTTCAAGATGCTCTTAAGAGACTTGAAGCAGAAAAATTCCTAATAATCATTAGTGATATAATGATGCCCGATTTAGATGGATTTGCGTTCTTGCAAAAATTGGAAGAAAAAAGGATTAAGATACCCGTGATTATGACAACAGGTTATTCGACTGTAGAAAATGCTGTGCAATCTTTATATCAAGGGGCTATCGGTTTTATTCCGAAACCATTTACTATTGATGAAATGGAAAGTCTGATTCATCGCTCAATTAAGTTTTCACAAATTTCACGTCTGGAAGCATTTAGTACTAATAAAATTATTTACGTCCCTTGTCCCGCAAAATATTTAAGATTAGGATATAATTCATGGATATTAGCTGATGATGACGGATCGGTATTAATTGGATTAACTGATTATTTGATCAAAACTACTGAAAATATTACTTCAATTGAGCTTTTTCATAATGAAGAAGAATTACTTCAAGGAAATGTTTGTGTTAAGTTTTCAACGGACGATGGTCTAGTACATAGTATATTATCACCTTTAAGCGGGAAAATTATTCAACGAAATGAAAGACTTATAGAAGATCCGTCTTTAATAGAAAAAGACCCTTATTTTGGCGGATGGTTATATAGAATAATTCCAAATGAATTTGAGTATGAAACAAAGCATTTAATTCCTTGCAGTTCGGATAGAAATTAAATTTTATTTATAAGGAGAACCATAAAATGGCAATTTTTGTTGTTGCATTAATAATCTTTATAGCAGCAGATATTCTGATCAGATATATTCTTAAGGTAATAAACGATAAGAAACTTAAGAAAGAGAGAGAATCTGTATTAAATGAAACTATGAATATCGATTTCAGTACAGAAGCAGTTTCACTGAAAAGAGCTGAAGTGCCTAATCCTAAAGCTCGAATTATTTGTGTGGATGATGAAAACGTTATCCTCGATAGCTTTAGAAAAATATTAGTACTTGACGGTTATTCTGTTGATACCGTTAATTCAGGAGAAGAAGCACTTAACCTCGTTAAATCCAATAATTATGATTTCTGTTTTACAGACCTTAAAATGCCAACTATGGACGGTGTGGAAGTTTGTAAATCGGTTAAATATCTTCGTCCCGATATGGACGTAATAATTATTACCGGTTATGCAACCGTAGAAACCGCAGTCGAAACTATGAAAGTCGGAGCAATGGATTACGTTCAAAAACCATTTACAGAAGATGAGCTTTTAGAATTTGTAAAAAAATGTCTAATCAAAAGAAATGATAGAATTAAAAGAGAATTAAAACCAAGAGTACATATAGCTCATGTTTCCGAATCAAGTAAATTAAACCAAGGCGAATTTGCAATCCCCGGTGGAGTATTTATTGCCCCGGGTCATACTTGGGTTTCGGTTTCGATCGACGGAACAGCAAGTATAGGTATGGATGACTTTTCTAAAAAATTAGTCGGTGAGATCGATGATCTTGAATTACCTGTTGTAAGCACCAGGGTAGTAAAAGGCGATAAGTTATTTACTATAAAGCAAAAAGATAAAATGCTCACATTCTTATCCCCTCTCTCGGGTACCGTATGTGAAATAAATCATGATATCCTAGAAAATTTATTAGCATTGGACCATTCGGTATATGGTAAAAACTTTTTATGCAAGCTAACTGCCGAGAAACTTGATACAGAATTAAAGGAATTAAAAATCGGTAAAGAAGCAGTTACTTTTTATCAAGAAGAGATCGACCGATATAGTGAAACAGTAAAAGAATTAACCGAACCAAAAGATAATATGTTTGAAGAAGCACTCTTTAGTGGTCACATGGGTAAGATGAATGAAAAAATTTGGAATCATCTATCGGGTGAATTTTTTAATAAATAAATGATATTGAATCTTTTTTGATTCATAAGTTTTAGTTATATTTTCAAAAAAAGTAAATGGTAACTCATGACAAAAACAATGTTTCGTATAAATATAGTACTTTTCAATCTCTTTCTCTTTTTTATAGTTTTTAACTCTAATTCCTTCGGGCAGAGTTTTAATTGCTTAGACTGTCATGAGAATGTTATTGAGAAATCCGTTCACAATGAAATCATTGATTGCGCTAGCTGTCATGAAGACGTTAAAGATGAAGAGCATATAGAAACAGGTGCGAAAAAAGTTAAATGCGAATCATGTCACGAAGATTATTATGAGACAATGAAAAGCGATATTCATCATCGCTTACAAGTAAAAAATTCTCCTACATGTAAAATCTGCCATGGTACACATGAAGTTAAATCCCCCTCGTTAATTAAAAACACGGGGAAAGAGATCTGTGCGAAATGTCATAAAGATGAAATTAAAACTACCCCTCAATATCATGCAAAATTTGTTTCATCATCATCTTGCACTCAATGTCATCAACAAGAAAGAATTAACTTAGTTTCAAAATCTATACATTCAAAATTAGAATGCGCAGATTGTCATAAGTATGTAGCAAATAATATAGCAACGCATAAAAAGGGAGTAAAACCGGGACAAGTAGCCGATTGCTCTACATGTCATGGAGAGATAGCAAAAGAGCATTCAGAAAGTATTCATGGCATTGCATTAAGTCAAGGCATTGATGAAGCAGCACAATGCTGGAACTGTCATGGCGGTCATAATATAATAAATGTAAAGGATGAAAATAGTCCGGTTCATCCAAAGAATTTATCCGCTACTTGCGCCACTTGTCACGATGATCCAAAATTAGTAGCGAAATTTGATCTTGCCGTAAAAAATCCGGGAGTTCAATATTCAAATTCAGTACATGGTAAATTAATTAAAGAAGGGAAATTCGATGGCGCAACCTGCTCGGTATGTCATGGAGTCCATGATATAAAAAATAAAATGCAGGAAGGTTCAAGAATTGCTACGGCTAATATTCCTAATTTATGCGGCACATGTCACGAAAAAGAAGCATCAGATTACACTCAATCAATTCACTGGATAAGAGCAAAGAAAGGCGTTAGAGAAGCTCCTGTATGTAATGATTGCCATAATGAACATAGTATTAATCAGGTTACATCTAAAGACCCAAAACTCGCAAAAATTGAAGCAAGAAAATTGCAACAGAAAACATGTGTAGTTTGTCATGAAAGTATTGCATTTACCGAACGTTATGGCACTCAATCCGGTATTGCCACTCTATATCAAGATAGCTATCATGGATTAGCGGTTATGAGAGGTGATCCTGATGCAGCCATGTGCGTGGACTGTCATAACGTTCATAAAATTTTACCAAAGTCGCATCCTGAATCTTCAATTAGTGATAAAAATGTTACTGAGACTTGCGGTAAATGTCATAAAGGTTCTAATCCAACTTTTGCAAAAAGTTATTCGCATGTAACTCAATCATTAGAAGCTCAATCAGTAGAAAATACAGTCTCAAATATTTACTTCTGGTTTATTGTTGTTGTAATCGGTGGAATGTTCCTACATAATACTCTGATTGTAATCCATGCAATTAGGAGAAAGAAGAAACGTCAGAAAGGTGAAGTAACAATTCCTCGATTCACAAAAAATGAAGTTGTCCAACATATATTTTTATTCACTTCATTTATTGTATTGGTAATCACCGGATTTGCCCTTAAATATAGCCATAGCTGGTGGTCGAATTTATTACTCGATTTAGGTATGACTGAGAGCAACCGACAATTAACTCATAGAGTGGCTGCTGTTGTAATGATGGTTCTTGGATTATATCATATCGCTTATTTACTATTTACAGCTAGAGGTCGTGATATTCTTAAAAACCTTGTGCCAAAATGGAGCGATGTTATTGAAGCCAGAGACTCTATACTCTACTACTTGAATCTTAAGAGCGAAAAACCAAAATATGATAAATATGATTATACCGAAAAAGCAGAATACTGGGCATTGATTTGGGGTACTTTAGTAATGGGTATTACAGGTTTATTCTTATGGTTCCCTACTTTAGTAAATGATTGGGCACCAATTTGGTTCATTAAAGTAAGTGAGATGGTTCACTTCTATGAGGCTATTCTTGCTTCTCTAGCAATATTAGTTTGGCATTGGTTCTTTGTAATTTTCCAGCCTAGTGAATATCCTATGTCGCTCGTTTGGATTGACGGAAAAATGACATTAAAGCATTATAGACATCATCATGATAAACATTTCAGAAGAATTATTTTGGAATGGTATGAATTCAAGACAGGAAAAAGGAGTGAAAAAATATTAAGCAATTCAACAAAATTATTTATGAAAACAATGAAAGAAAATAATTGTGATCCGGATGAAGTATTAAACAAAGAATTAGACAATGATTTTGAATTAAGAGAATGGCTCGAATCACAAGTTTTTCCTGAGCAAAAAGATAAAGAAAAGGGAAAAAGTTAAGAAAAATCGCAGTTTAGACAAGATATAAATAATAAGACAATATTGCCTCTTAATGATATTGTCTATATATTAAAAAGAGATAAACGTAACTTTTATATTATTAATAAATTATAAGACTCTATAACTAATAGGAGAAGAAAATGTTAAGAAAAATAGCATTTCCTGTACTTTTTGCTGCTGTTGTATATCTAGTACCAAACGCAAATAACGCACAAGATAAAAAACATAGTTTTGAAGGAACAACCGTTTGCGGCACATGCCATAAAACAGAGAAACAAGGACAACAATTAAAAATTTGGCAAGAAAGCAAACATGCAAATGCTTTCAAAACACTTCAAACTGAAGAAGCAGATAAAATTGCAAAAGAAAAAGGTTTAGCAGGTAAAGCATCTGAATCAAAAGAATGTTTAGAATGCCATGTTTCAGGGCATGATGTTGATAAAGCATTACTAGGTGCAAAATTTAAAATGGAAGATGGCGTACAATGCGAAACATGTCATGGACCGGGTTCAGATTATAAACCATTAAAAATAATGAAAGATAAGGCTGCTTCGGTTGCAAATGGATTAATCGTGTGGGCAGATGAAGCTGCAATTGAAGCAAATTGTAAGACTTGCCATAACGAAAAAAGCCCGACTTACAAAGCATTTGATTTCAAAACAATGTATTCAAAAATTAAACATAACGTTCCAAAAAGCTAATTAACTGCTGCGGGCAAAAAATGAAAAAAATATTCTTTTTACTTTTAATTTCAATGCCGTTACTGGTTTCTGCTCAAAACCTTAACGGCAGATTTTCTTCGTCATTTTATACATTCGAGCGTTTTAACTCAATGAATGAATCTGACACCTATATTAGGACTTTCCAATCTTTAAATCTTAATTTCAACTACGGAAAGTTTTCGATCAAAACAAGAACGAGTGCAGAGACGAATTTATGGAATGCGGTTGATAGCAGTACATCAAGATTGCGTTTCTATAACCTTTATCTCGAAGCGCGAGATCTTTTTGATGTAGCCACTATCAAGCTGGGCAGGCAGCCGATCTATAATTCTATTACAGGCGGTTTATTTGATGGTGCCAATCTTAAATTACGATATAATGGATTTGCATTAAGCGGATACTATGGCGGCAACGTCCCTGCTTATCAAAAACTTGAGTTTACAGATGATATCGAAAACGATTATCTTTTAGGCGGTACTTTTGAAGTTACAGCTCTCGAAGGTTTTAGATTCGCTGTAAGTTACGTTGATAAAAATTTCAAACCGCTTAATTATTATGCAATGCGCCTATCTGAAAACTTAGATCCGATCCAAATTTTAATTGAACAAAAATCTAATCAATATAAATTCTTATCAGGCGAAGCATCTTACTCAATGGAAGGTGTTTTCAGTATCGATACAAAATATGATTATGATCTTAACTTCAATGAAACCTCAAAGATAGAAGCTACGGGTAGAGTTCAAATTACAGATGAATTAGGAGCAAATGCCTATTTTAATTTAAGAGAACCAATGATTAGATATAATTCTATCTTCGCTGTTTTTAATTATGGTAATTCTCAGGAAATCGAAGGCGGATTAGATTATAAGATCAATAAATTCATTACTCTAACAGGAAAATTTGGTCAAGTAGAATATGAAGATGAAAATTCGCAAAGAGTAACAGTGGGATTAAATTCTAATTTCGGAAGCGTTAGTTACCGTAAAACAATGGGATATGCAGGTGAATTGGATAATATTTCTGTTTATACTGCTCACTCATTTTTAGAAGGTACTCTTACTCCATCTCTTGGAATTGCATTTACTACATACAAATTATCTAAAGATTCAGAAGAAAATAATATAACATCTGTATTAGCAGGATTGAATGTAAGACCTTGGAACAAATTATCGTTTGATTTACAAGGACAATACTTCAACAACAAAATATACACTAACGACTTCAGAGTCTTAGTGAAAATAAATTATTGGTTCAATACAAACTTTTAGAAAATTATGAAATCAAAACACTTTTATTCAATAATATTAATTATCACAATTGCCTTTTTGGGAATTGCCGCAATAAGTGAAGATAAAGCAGGCGACGGCGAAAAGAGCAATAAAGATGTGATAAAATTTTCACATGAGGTTCACTCTGAAGTAAGTTCATGTGCAGACTGCCATACTAATGTAGCGGGAAGTGAAAAGCTAACAGATAGACTTCTTCCCGGTAAACCAAAATGCGCCGAATGCCATGACGTCGAAGATACCGATAATTGCAATATGTGTCATTATGAAGATGTATTAGAACCATTAATTCAGAAAAAATCTGATTTAATGTTCAATCATAAATACCATGTTACAGAGCAGAAACAAGAATGCGAATCATGCCATAAAGGATTATCTGAAGTTGATTATAGTTTTAAATCAGCATCTCTAAATCCGCCTATGTCCAACTGTTACCAATGCCATAATGGTGTTACAGTTGCTTCAAACGAATGCGAATCTTGTCATATATCCACGGTTGATCTTCTTCCTCAGGATCATAAACAAGTTGCATTCAATAAGAATCATAAATTCGCAGCCGGTTCGTCTGATGCAAATTGTCAGATGTGTCATGACGATGAATTTTGTGGTACCTGCCACGTTGGGACTACGGCACTTACCGAAACAAATTCTTCGGGTGATTTTTATGCCCCTTATTCACCACATAAGTTTTTAGATAATACAAAGAAGCAGCAGCTTACACGAGTGCATGACTTAAACTATCGTTTTACTCATGGGATTGATCTCAAAGGAAAAACAACCGAATGCCAGACATGTCATCAGATAGAAACCTTCTGTGCCGAATGTCATGACTCTAAAGGAGGCGATTTTGCATTAGGCGGAATGACTCCATCATCACATAGCAAACCCGGTTTCATAATGCTCGGTGTCGGTTCAGGTGGTGGAGAACATTCAATATTGGCTAAAAGAGATATTGAAAGATGTGCTTCATGCCACGATCTTCAAGGATCAGATCCAAGTTGTATTGTCTGCCATGCAGATAATGATGGAATTAAAGGTACTAATCCAAAAACACATGCTCTTAGTTATATGAGAAGTGAACATGGGGATTGGCATACTGACCAAGGTTCGGTATGTTATAATTGTCATACAGACGCAAATGCCAGACCGGGTGGAAATAGAAATATTGGTTTCTGCGGTTACTGTCATAATTAGAAAAGTTATTTATACAGGTTAATTATGAAATATATCAAAGTTTATTTATTCGTTGTATTAGCTCTCGCTGCATTTGCATGCAGTGAATTAAAAGATGATATTACAACTCCTCAGAAAGTTAATGTTCATTCGCCTGAATTTTTGAAAAAAAGTTCTGCGAATTTTCATGGTAATTTTATCAGAAACAGCAATTGGGATTTAACTCAATGTCAGAAGTGTCATGCATCTAACTATGCCGGTGGACCTACTGAAGTATCTTGTTTAAGTTCTGGTTGCCATAATCAAGAAGCAGGACCTGAAGCTTGTAATACATGTCATGGAGATTTTAATAATCCTACTCTTATCGCACCTCCTCAGGATATTTTTAACCATGTTGAGACTTCTTATGCTTCTGTTGGTGCTCATAGTGCACATCTTAATGCAGGTCTTTTAGGTAAGGCAGTTGAATGTCAAGAATGTCATTCAGTTCCTGCACATTATAATTCAGCCGGTCATATTGATAATAGTCAGGGTGCAGAATTAGTTTTCGGACCTTTGAGTAATATGGGACCAAGTGCATCTAATTATGATAAGACAGGAATAAAATGTTCTAATACTTATTGTCATGGTAATTTTGCATTCGCAAAAGAGACATCTCGATTTAAGTTTGCTTATACAGCAGATAAGATGACAGGTAAGAACTTTTCACCAGTTTGGAATAAAGTTGACGGCACTCAGAAAGCATGCAATACATGCCACGGACTTCCGCCGGCTGGACACATTCCTTCCACTTTAGATAAATGTGCTACTTGTCATATCGGAATTATGGATCAAGCTGGAAATATAATAAATACCGAGAAACATATTAATGGCATTATTAATGTTTTCGGTAATTAGTTCAATATAATATTTTTAAGAGCCGCTAATTAGCGGCTTTTTTTTTATTTTAGAATATGAAAGAATTATTAAGAGATAAAATATTAGATTCTATCCCCGATGGCGTATTTGCTATTGATAAAGATTTTAAAATAAATTTTTTCAATCAAGCTGCAGAAGAGATTACAGGTTTTAAGAGAAAAGATGTTATTGGAAAATATTGCAAAAATATTTTTCGTTCTGAATCATGCTTTTCAGATTGCCCCATTGCAACCGTATTACAAACTAAAGAAAATATTTTCGATCAAGAATCCAGAATATGTACTGCATCAGATGAAATGAAATCAATTAGGATTAATGCATCATTAATTTTTGAAGGTGATTCTCCAATTGGAGGAATTGTAACTTTTAGAGACTTGAACAAATTTAATTGCACCTCTATGAATTATCATTCTGTTTCTCATTTTCATGGAATCATTGGTCATTCGAAGCAAATGAAAGACATATATGATCTTATAACTGAGATAGCCGAATCTAACGCTCCGGTCTTTATTACTGGCGAATCTGGAACCGGTAAGGAACTCGTTGCCAATGCAATTCAAAAAACAAGTAATAGAAATAAAAATCCATATATAAAAATAAATTGTTCGGTTCTACCGGCTAATCTATTGGCAAGTGAATTATTCGGACATATTAAAGGATCTTTCACCGATGCAGTAAAAGATAGACCCGGACGTTTTGAGCTTGCAGATAAAGGAACTATCTTTTTAGATGAAGTTGCCGAAATGCCTCTTCAAACTCAAATTCATTTGTTGAGAATCTTACAAGAGGGTACTTTTGAAAGAGTTGGAGAATCTATCACTCGAACATCGGACGTAAGAGTGATTGCGGCTACAAATATTGATATTGAAGAGGCTTTAGAAAGCGGAAAATTTCGGGAGGACCTTTTTTATCGACTTAACGTAATTCCTATTGAGATTCCTCCTTTACGTAATCGTAAAGAAGATATAATTCCTTTATCGAATCACTTTCTAAGAAAATTCTCTACTTATTATAAAAAAGAGATTGTTGAATTTGAATCGGGCGTTTTTGATCTTCTTCTTAATTATCAATATCCCGGTAATGTGAGAGAACTTGAAAATATTCTTGAATATGCTTTTGTTAGAACTACTCAAGGCAAAAAAATTGAGGTAAGTAAATTACCAAAAAATAAATTATCTACTAATAACATGCGAGATGAGCGACAAAGCTATCATACCAATTCGGAATTAAAAGATAAGACAGAATTGATTTCATCATTAGAAAAAAATCATTGGAATAAGAATAAAACTGCCGAAGAATTACAAATCAGCCGAACAACACTCTGGCGAAAAATGAAATCTCTAGGTTTGAAAAAGTAAGAGCTTCTTATGAACGAAATGTTAGGTAACCAATATTTTTTGGCAAGAAAATATTCTCTTGCACATGAAGAATTCGAAAAATCATTGAAGGCTAACCCAAATAATATTAACGTCAAAAAAAAGTTAGTAGTCTGCTATACTCAGATCGGTAAGATTATTAAAGCGAAAGAACTTTTCTTCGATCTCATAAGCGAGAATATAAATTATATATTGGAAACTGATCCATTGGTGGACGATTGTCCCTGTCCTGATTTAATTGCACGATTAGAAAGTGATCTGAGTGTAAATGAAGGCTCTTATGAGTACCACGTAGCACTAGGAATTATTTGGCTATACTGTGATTCCGGTAATTCACTTAAATATTTTATTGAAGCTCGAAAACTAAACCCTAATGATTCTCTCCTTGAGCAGATAGTAAATATCCTTTTCCTTCACCAAAATAAAATAAATAAGACTAAACGATAAATATGTCAAAATTATTTGCAAGGATTTTGATTGATATATTTTTTAACTTTAGTAGCTTTAAAACAATAATTGGTTTAATTAGGAATGGCAGAAACAATCACATTTTTTAATACATTACTTCCCTTTTTGTATTTATTGGTTATGGTTTTTTATGTATATGATTTCATAAACGAAAAGAAACTAATTAATAATTCTAAAAGAATTGTATTATTTATTACTTTATTAATACACTGCTTTTATTTACTGGCAAGAACGATAGAATATGACCATACTCCTATAACTAATAAGTTTGAAATATTTTCAATAATTGCATTCTCGATAAGTTTCTCTTATTTTATTTTAGAATTATCAACGGATATAAGAGGAACTGGAGCATTTATTATTTTATTCTCATTAATTTTTCAAACAGTATCATCAGTATTTATATCACATACATATCAAGTGCCGGACGTATTAAGGAATAGACTACTTGGTCTTCATGTAATAAGTGCGCTTTTAGGCTATTCAGGAATAACTATTTCAGCGGTTTACGGAGTTCTATATATATTGCTTTATAAAAATTTGAAAGAAAATAGATTTGGATTGATCTTTGAAAGACTTCCAAGTTTAGAAATTCTTCAAAGACTTACATTCAATTCCACGGTTATAGGATTTATTCTACTAACGTTGGCAATAGTTATTGGCGGCATCTGGCTTCCGGAAGCATTCCCTAATTTCAGTTATCTCGATCCAAAACTTGTTTCTACTCTCTTGGTATGGCTTATCTTCGGTTATGGACTTTTTGGTAAGTTATTCTTGAATTGGTATGGGAAAAAAATTGTCTATTTTTCCTTAATAGGATTTTTGATAGCAATGATATCACTAATAATTACAACAACAATGAAGGATAGTTTTCATTCCTTTTATTAATAGATGAATTTAGTAGGAATTACAATAAATCATAATACTGCGGGAATCGAGCTTAGAGAAGCTCTCCATCTAAATAAAGATGAGATAATCGATCTAATTCCCAAATTAAAAGAATTCTTTTCCGAGGGGATTATTATATCCACATGTAATCGAACGGAGATTTTCGGATTCCCAAAGAATTTCACTTTAGCATATCAAGATATAATTGAAATATTACTAAGTCATAAGCCAGTCGCCGGAATTACTCAAGAAAATTTTAGTAAGTACTTTTCATGCGGTGCCGTAAAGCATCTTTTTTCGGTAGCCTCGGGAATTGACTCTTTAATAATTGGCGATAGCCAAATATTAGGTCAGGTAAAAGATGCATTTGAAACCTCGGAAGATCTTGGATTTTCCGGGACTTTAATGCACCGAATATATGAATCTGCAATGAAAGTGGGTAAACGTGTTATTAAAGAAACCACAATTGGAGAAGGAGCGGTTTCGGTAAGCTATGCCGGAGTTCAAGTGATCGAGAAAATTTTCTCGCCCCTTGAAAGAAAGAATGCTCTGATAATCGGTGCCGGTGAAACTGGCGATCTTGCTGCTACTCACCTGCGCGATAAAGGTATCGGAAAAATTGCAATTTCCAACAGGACAATTGAAAGAGCAGAGAATTTAGCAGAAAAAGTTCATGGTGAAATTATTCCGTTCCAATACTTAAAAGAACATATTCATAATTTCGATATAATTATTAGTGCTACTTCATCTCCCGAATTAATATTAACTAAAAATGATATTAAAGAGATGATGAAAAAACGTAAAGGTGAGACAATAGTATTAATGGATATTGCTCTTCCTCGTGATATTGACCCCGAAGTAAGAAATATTGAAAATGTCTTTTATCATGATATCGATTCGCTTAAAGTTATCGTTGACCAAAATGTAATTAAACGAAGAAATGAAATCCCCAAAGCTCTCGAAATTATAATGGAAGAGATGCACCAATTTTTTGGCTGGGTTAATACTTTAGAAGTTGTTCCTGTAATTAAATCTATTCGTGATTTCTTTGAAGAAATACGGCATGACGAATTAGAGAAATTAAAAAATAAGGTGAGTGAAGAGGATTATTTAAAATTCGAAGATATGACGCGAAGGATGATGGGAAGAATTTTACATAATCCTACAATAAAGTTACGAGAACTTGCCGAATCCGGAACTAATATTCAAGATACACTTACTCATTCAATAATAATAAAAGAATTATTCGATTTGGATAAAAAAAGAAAAAATGGAGAAGAATAATTGACTAAACAAAAATTAATAATTGGTTCGCGTGGAAGTGAGCTCGCTCTTTGGCAATCAAATTTTATAAAAAAAGAGATTGAGAAAACAAATAAAAAAGTATCAGTCGAAATTAGAATTATTAAAACAAAAGGCGATAAGATTCTTGATGTTGCTCTTTCTAAAATCGGGGATAAAGGACTATTTACAAAGGAATTGGAAAAGGAATTAATTGATAGAAAAATAGATATTGCAGTTCACAGTTTAAAAGATCTCCAAACTGAGTTGCCAAATGAATTGGAGTTAGGTGCTGTTACTAAACGTCATCCGGTGGAAGATGTTCTAATAGCACGAAAGAAAAAGACAACGCTAATGAATTTGCCAGAAGGGGCTACAATTGCCACTGGGTCATTGCGCCGCCGCTCACAGGTTCTTCACTTGAGACCGGATTTAAATATTGAAGAACTTCGCGGAAATGTACCTTCGAGAATCGATAAATTCATGAAATCTAAATGGGATGCAATAATTCTTGCTCGTGCGGGAATAGAGAGATTAAAGTTAACCAAGTATGTCTCCTCTATTATTCCGATTGAAGAAGTACTTCCTGCTGTTGGGCAGGGGGCACTTGGAATAGAGATACATAAGGATAATGATTTTGCTAAAGAGGTGATTAAATCAATTCATGACGAGAATACATTTTATGCTATCACGGCAGAACGAGCTTTCTTAAAAAAATTAGAAGGTGGTTGCCAAGTGCCTATTGGTGCTTATGCAGAGGTTAAATCTAATGGTCTTTATTTAAGCGTGTATGTTGGTGCAGTCGATGGAACTATTACCTTTAGCACACAACTAAAAGGAAGTAAATACCAAGCCGAACAACTAGGTTTAATTGCTGCAAAAACTTTAATAAAAGCCGGTGCCGGAAAGGTCTTAGATGAAATTTATAAAACCAGATAGCCAAATTTTAATAACGAAATCGAAAGAAGACTTAATAGAATCGGGAACTAATCTTTATGGATTTGAAAATAATTTAATCTATTTCCCTGCTATAAAAATATCTGTAATAAAAGATAATCCATATTTCTTTAATGCTATTATCAATTTATCCAACTATCAGGTAATTATTTTTCAATCTGGTCATGCAGTTCGAAGTTATAAATCCCTAATAAAAGATATGCAAATTGATTATTCTAACATATTCATTATTTGTATAGGTGAAAAAACCGCAAGCTATTGTAAGAAATTAAATATTCCTGTTAATCATATACCTGTAAAATATAGCGCAGAAGGACTTCTTGAAGAAGTGGAACTATTAGGACTCAAAAATTCTAATATATTTATTCCCGGTTCAAATATTAGCGAAAGAGAACTCGTGGAATCACTTTCGAGATTCAATAATAAAGTTGATTTCATACCGGTATATGAAACAATATTAAATGATGAAGTACAGATCGAAAATGTAAAAAGAAAGAAGCCTGAACTTTTTATTTTTACCAGCCCTTCAAATTTCAGGAACTTCAATCAGCTTCTCGGCATAAAAGAAGTAGAAAAATATTACGATGGAAAATTAATAGCATCATTAGGAACAACAACTAAGAAAGCAATAGAAAAACAAGGATTAAATGTAGATATTGTTCCTAAAGTATTTACAGTATCAGAACTATTCAAGCTTATCAAGGAGGAATATTGTCTCAATTAAAAAATGATCTATTTTTAAGAGCAGCAAGAAAAGAAAAAATAGAAAGAACACCCATTTGGATTATGCGTCAAGCAGGAAGGTACCTTCCTGAATATAGAGCAGTAAGAGAAAAATCTGATTTCTTAACGATGTGTAAGACGCCGGAACTAGCCGCTGAAGTTACTATTCAACCGATTGATTTAATTGGTGTGGACGCTGCAATTCTTTTTTCAGATATATTGGTAATACCCGAAGCTATGGGTATGGAATTAATTATGAATGAAGGTAAAGGACCTATATTTCCTTCCCCTATAAAAAATGCGGCTGATATAGAAAAACTAAAAAATATCGATCCAAATGTTGAGCTAAAATATGTAATGGATGCAATTAGTTTAACAAAGAAAAATCTTGATAATCGAGTTCCATTAATTGGATTTTGCGGGTCTCCATGGACTTTAATGACATATATGGTAGAAGGCGGAGGATCAAAGAATTTTTCTAAAATTAAAAATTTTATTTATACTCAACCCGAAACCGCACATGTGTTATTAGATAAAATAGCGAAAGCATCCGTAAACTATTTAAGTGCAAAAATTGAAGCCGGATGTAACGCAGTTCAGATATTTGATACATGGGGTGGTATCTTATCCCCGTCTGATTTTGAAGAATTTTCTCTCCCTTACATAAAATATATAGTTTCCGAATTAAAGAGAAAAGATGAACCGGTTATTGTATTTGCAAAAGGTGTGCATCATCGTTTGAAAAAACTTGCAAAGTCAGGTGCTGACGTTATTGGACTCGATTGGACAATGGATTTAGGAAAAGTAAGGAATAAGATTGGAGACTTGGTAGCATTGCAAGGTAATCTAGACCCGACTATTTTATATGCAAGTGAAGAGAAAATTGAATACGAAGTGAAGAAAGTACTAAAAGCTTATGGTGAAGGTAGCGGTCATATTTTTAATCTTGGACATGGTATATTACCTGATATTGCTCCTGCTAAAGCAAAAGCACTTGTTGAAATAGTAAAAAGAGAAAGCGTAAAATTTCATAAAGGATAATTTGATGTTTGATATTGATATAGAATTAATAAAGAAATATGATCGACCGGGTCCGAGATACACCAGTTACCCTACTGCTCCTCATTTTAATGATTCATTTACATCTGAGAAATATTTAGATGAGATAATCAGGACGAATAACGAAGAGAATACCCCTGAACTATCACTCTATTTTCATCTTCCTTTCTGCGATACGTTATGCTATTTCTGCGGATGCAATATGATTATTACACGTAACCGCGACCGTATCACCGATTATATAAAATATCTTAAGAACGAAATAGATTTACTTAGAACATATCTTTCACCTGAAAGAAAAGTTATACAGGTGCATTGGGGCGGAGGTACTCCAACCCACCTTAATCCAGATGAGATTTATGACCTAATTAGTTATATAAATAAGAGTTTTGTCTTTGCAGAGAATCCTGAAATAGGATGCGAGATTGATCCTCGCGGATTAACACGTGAACACCTCGTTTCGCTTCGCAAAGGCGGATTTAATAGAATTAGTATGGGAGTTCAGGATTTTGATCCTAAAGTTCAGAAAGCAGTTAATCGGGTACAACCCGAAGAGATGACTCGTCAAGTTGTTTTTTGGGTTAGAGAACTTGGTTTTCAAAGTATTAATTTGGATCTTATTTATGGTCTCCCTTTTCAAACTAAAGAGTCATTTGAAAAAACAGTAGATGCAATAATAGATATTTCACCAGATCGAATTGCAGTTTTTAATTATGCACATGTTCCTTGGATGAAAAAGCATATGGGATTAATCAAGGAAGAAACTCTCCCCCTCCCCGAAGAGAAGCTTCAAATATTAAAAATGACGATAGAAAAATTAACCGGTGCAGGTTATGTTTTTATCGGGATGGATCACTTTGCAAAACCTGAAGATGAATTGGCAGTGGCTTTACGTGAAAAAAAATTATATAGAAATTTTCAAGGTTATAGCACTCATGCCGGCACAGATCTTTATGGCTTAGGCATCACTAGCATTTCGCAAATTGGAAGATGCTATGCTCAAAACGTTAAGAAAGAAAAAGAGTATTTTAATTCGCTCGAAGAATCCACTTTCCCTATCGAGCGTGGTGTTTATTTAACGGATGATGATCTTCTAAGAAGATATGTAATTACAAAAGTTATGTGCGATTTTGAATTGGATTTTGATTCGGTTGATAAAAAATTCGGAATTGAATTTGAAAAATATTTTGAGACCGGATTAGAAGCAATGGATGAATTTATAAAAGACGGTTTGGTTAAGTTAGAAGACAGAAAGCTAATTGTAACAGGCATGGGACGTCTATTAATAAGAAATATAGCAATCAATTTTGATGGCTATATAGAACGCAAAGAAGATACCGGCAAATACTCTAGGACTGTTTAATGCACTTTTTATATCTTCAAAATCAATCCGTTGGTTTTGAAGATATAGGTGCAGAGGTAAAAAACTCATCGTAAAATCTTTTTGTATATAAATTAAGTAATTCTTGCACTCTTTCAAAAGATGGCGAAGATATCACTAGACCGGCATGAAAAGCTTTATCCAATTTCCAGATTATTTCCGGGTCATCAAACGAAGTTAAATCAGGGTTCTTTTGCTTAGCCAATGAAAGCATAATGGCAGCATAATCTTCTTTTACAGGGGGTAATACATAATGATGATACAGCTCGAGCTTAACCCATTCAGACCATAAATTTAATCCCGATGCGGCTTTAACCAATTCTGATATATTGGCTCCGCCTACTCTAGCAGAAGTCTCGAGGAAATAAAATTCACCCGTCTCGCTAGATTTTATAAATTCTGAATGTGAAATCCCTTTTACTAAACCTAAACCTTCAATTACCTCTTTATTAATCTCTAATAATTTTTTGGAGTCATCCGAATCGCGATTTATTGTATGACTTGTAAATACTCTACCATCATGAGCAACTTCCATAGGAGGCAGACCATATTTATGCGCAAGTGCGAATTTTACTTTCTTATCGGTAATAATACTATCAACATGAAAAATCTCACCGGGAATAAATTTCTCTAATAAATAATATGATTGCTTATCTCCTAATGAATTAACCGCATCCCAAAATTCATCACGATTATTAATTTTAGTAATACCTGCAGCACCGGCCAACATTCTTGGTTTTAATACAAATGGAGGTTCCACTTCATCTAAGAATTTATTTAGTTTATCGTGATTAAGAACGTGAATAAAATCCGGGACTTTAATATATAATTCTTTTGCTCTTGCCCTCATTGCTAATTTATCTCTGAAATAACGCATTGTAGTATCACCCATCCCGGGAATACGAAGGTGTTCTCTTAGTTGCGAAGCTTTTTCAACATCGAAATCGTCTAATGCCACAATTATATCTATCTCTTTTTTACGGCATAAATAACTTACACCATTAATCATATCCTCGCTATTCCAGACCTTATTTACGTCAGGCATATAAAACACTTCATCAATCGATTCTCGTGGCCAGGAGGCATGTTCTAGGCTTTTAGAAGTAAGCAGGAATACTCTTGCACCAAACTCTTTAGCGGTTTTCATAAAATCGAAACCTTTTTCGTAACTTGCTATACACAAAATTGTTTTTGGATTACCCATATCACCCTGCCTTTTTAAAGTGAAACTTAATATCTCTAATTGACCTAAAAAGATTGTAATAAATTAGTAAATTTACCAAGCAAATAATATTAATAAAGGATAAATTTTGGCAAAAAATGCAGTTGTATTATTTAATCTCGGAGGACCAGATTCGTTAGATGCGGTTCAACCATTTCTTTTTAATCTTTTTAGCGATCCAGATATTTTCAAAATTCCTTTCGGACAAAAACTTTTCGCTAATCTGATTTCAAAAAATAGAGCAACAAAAGTGAAAGAAGAATATAAATTAGTCGGCGGTAAATCTCCAATAAATGACTGGACAGAATTACAAAGAAAAAATTTGGAAGAATCATTTAAATCTTCCGGCTATGATATGGACGTGTATGTAGCGATGCGTTACTGGAATCCGCTTACAGAAGAGACTGTTAAGAAGGTCGAATCAATGAACTATGATAAAATAGTTATGCTTCCTCTTTATCCTCATTATTCGATAACAACTACGGGCTCTTCATTCAACGAATGGAAAAAATGGTATAAAGGAGATAAATCGAAACTTATTTATATAAATGATTATTACCTTAATGAAATTTATATAAAAGCAATTAATGAAAGAATCGATGAATCATTAAAGAAATTTACTTTTTCTGATGAAGTACAGCTTGTATTTAGTGCTCATGGAACTCCTGTAAGCTTAGTAAAGAAAGGTGATCCATATAGTCATCAAATAAAAGATACGGTAGAAGCAGTAGTTAAAGCACGTAACTATTCACATAAACATCATCTCTGTTTTCAGAGCAAAGTCGGACCAATGAAATGGCTTGAACCTTCGACTGATAAAATGATCGAAAAACTGGCCTCGGAAAGTAAATATCATCTTTTGATAATTCCTATTAGTTTCGTTTCTGACCATGTAGAAACTTTATTTGAATTGAATATTGAGTATAGGCATATTGC
>CALDDL010000218.1 GCA_937936675.1 uncultured bacterium | reverse complement strand
TTCTTTCTTCAAACGATCCACTAATTGTATTTGCGCAATATGTTGAAAAACAATCGGCTGCACTACGTCCAAAAGTTAAAGAGATAAATAGTACGCTTCAAGTATTAGAGCAATTGCTTGGCGAAGCTGCCTATGCAGTTTTTGGCGAGCAGATTCCACCCGATGCTACAAGCACACTTAGAATCTCCGATGGAAGAATCGAGGGCTATGAATATAATGGAACTCTAGCTCCCGCTAAAACTACCTATTTCGGACTTTATGATAGATGGAACTCATTCGGAAGAAAATCATATCCATGGGGACTTCATCCGAGATGGCAATCAATTCCGGAAGGTATGGATTTAGCCACTCCTATTGCGTTCGCCTCATCTAATGACATCGTTGGAGGTAATTCGGGCAGTTCTTTGATTAATGTCAACCGTGAAGTTATCGGCATTGCACATGACGGTAATCTTGAGAGCTTAGCCGGTGATTTTATCTTCTTACAGGAGAATAATCGTACCGTATCTTCAGATTCTTGGGGACTTATCGAATCTTTAAAGCATGTATTTAAAACTGATCGATTAGTAAAAGAACTCGAAAACGGAAAAATAGTAGAGTAATTTTCGATCCCGTCCGAGAATAAGTTGCTATTATTCATCTTATCATCGGACGGGAAGCTTTTATAATTAATAAAATTTTCTCCATTTCAATATAAATTGTTCCCACCTAACGACTATTACAAATAGCCTTACAAATTCATTATATATGTCTTGCAATAAGATTCCACACCTCATAACAATTTAGTAATCAATAATAAAGGGTTTCCTTTTGAAAAGGAAATTATCCCGAAATACTTTCTTTTTTATAAGGAAAATAATGGTAAATACTTTCCTTTTTATAAGGAAACTAATTTTCACATATCTCTTATGATTGCTTTCGATTCCGGTTGATTTATTCTGGAATTGTTTTTAAGTTAATAGGACTATAAATCTTTTTATGTGGCGTATGTTAGATAATAATGAAAATGCAATCGAAATTAAATCACCCTGCAATGGGGATTGCTTTATTGATAATTCCAATAAACTTTGCACGGGTTGTTATAGAACGATGGATGAAATTATTTCGTGGTGTGTGATGGATGATAAAGAGAAAGAAGAATTATTAATCAAAGTGGAATCACGCAGAAAAAAATATGAATCAAAATAATTATTCTTTTCTTCTTTGATAAGCAAACTCAACAATTTTTTTTAGTGTTTTCCTATAAGATAATCCCGCCTGCCTCGATGAACGCATCAACCCTGCATCTTCTGTAAGATCGGGATTTGGATTGACCTCTAATACATAAAGCAGACCATCGTTCTTAGAAAGCCTCATATCAATACGTGCATAATCTCTGCAACCCATTGCCTTAAAGCAAGCTATTGCCATCTTTTCAGCTTCTTTTCTTGTCTTATTGCTAAGCTTTGCGGGGCATATCGGAATCGTCTTATGATATGCTTCATGAAACGGATCCCACTTAGCTTGATAACTTACGATATTATAAAGATGCGCCGGCATTTTGCTAAAATCGATTTCGCTTATCGGTAACGCCTTAGGTTCTTTATCGCCAAATACAGCAACATTCAGTTCACGACCTTGAATAAATTCTTCTAATAATACCGGCTGTTTATATTCACTGAAAACATATTCGATTCTTTTAATAAGGTCATAATGGTTCATTACTATTGATTCATTTTCAATCCCTACACTTGCATCTTCCCATGCAGGCTTCACGATTACGGGATAGTGCAATCCATGTTTATACGAACTTTTGAGTTCATCAATAAATTTAAATCGAGGTGTGCGGATTCCAAATGCGCTTACGATTCTTTTTGTTAGAGTTTTATTTTGGCATGTAGCTAAAGCTAATGGGGGAGCTCCGGTATAAGCAATTTCCATTAATTCAAATAATCCAGTGAATGCAGTCTCGAGCCGTGGCTGGTCTCTGAATATCTCTACTAAGTTGAATATTACATCAGGTTTGTTTTTTTGATAGTCTTCAATAAAAATATTTAAATCGTCCAATACGTTAAGAATATATGCTTCCACGCCCCCTTTTCTTAATGCTTCTGCGATCGATTCGTATTCATTTATCGGGTCATATTCGGTAATTGCAAAATACGGCTTGAAACCCAATTCCTTCGGAATATGAGTTTCGTACGCATCTTTTATCTCCGGATACGCTTCATTAAATACGACCGCAACTTTCATTTATTTTTCAAAATTTTTTTCTAAAAGTTAACAATTTTGTATGGCTTATCAAAAGATTTACTATTTTTGTTGAAGATTTACTTCAGGGCAATATGAGTTTTTATCCTCAACCAAATAAATATCAGTGCGGACCGTTTGCATTAAAATATGCATTGGTAATGCTCGGAGTTTTTAAGAAAGAAGATGATATCGGAATTATTGCCGGCAGCAATTGGTGGTCTGGTACCGATGAAATCGGATTAGCAAGAGCAGCTCGTCATTTTAATTGCAAGCTGAAACATTTCCAATCGAACGAACCCGAGGAAGCAAAAAAATTATTAATCCAAGAATTGAAAGATGGTTCTCCTTGTATCCTTAGTGTTAAGAATTGGGAGCATTGGTGCACGGTCGTTAGTTATCAAAAAGGACATTTTGTTGTAATCGATAGCGAGCAAGATAAAGTAATTTCCGTTCAATCTGATAATCAATTATTGCGGCTCTGGAGATATTACGATCAAGAATCGAAGATAAAAAGTTTTGACGGATATGCCCTCGTTCCTAAATTCAATGTTCACACGCGTGCAAGATTTACTCCTCAAAAAGCAAAAATCGTTATGTATGATAAGAATAAAGATTTAGCTACGAATTGGGATAAATATACAAATGACTTAATCTATGTGTGCCAACCGAGAACAAAACAAAAAAGTAAAATAATTACTTTTTCAGAATTTCTTCGCCGCAATGAAAATAATTTAATTCATCGAGTAGCTAATTGGCATGGCGAACCTTCTTATTCTGAATTAAAAAAAATATTATTGAATATGAAATTCGTTGCGGAACTATATGACCTAGTAATACCGGAGAAGAATGAAAAGCGAGCTGCAATCGATATTGCAGCTTTATTAATGATGTACGCATGCGGTAAATATGGAATGTATAAAATCTATTAAAAAGTAATATTAAGTGCCAGACCAACGTTCTTGCCGTTAGAGGATAATGAGATCATATCAAATGGCGTGCTTTCCTTTCCGAAATAAGAATCATAAAGAAAATAGGAAATAAGAGAACCTACCGCAGCACCAATAACGACATCGGAAAGGTAGTGCTTATTATCTCTAATTCGGCTATAACCAACGTAACCTGCCCAACCATAAAGTACCGAAAAAGTTGTAGCTCTAAGAGCACTATTAAAAATTGGATTTTCTTTTGCCAAGTCCCATTCATCATATAGATCAAAGAGTTCTAAATGAAGGAATGTAGCGGCAGCAAATGTATTTGCTGTGTGTCCGCTAAAAAAACTCTGTGTATCAGATCCATCGGGTCTTACTCTTCTTACTAAATTTTTTACAATTTCGGTGGCGGTATATGTATATATAAGTGATTTCTGCATGAGAAATATTTTTTGATATTCTTTTGGAGTAATCTCGAGATCAGTGAAAAGATTTAGTCCTGTAGTTATTGCTAAGCGAGAAAAAAATAATGTACGAGGAATGATATCCTTATCCATACTTCCCATGGAATAATTACCATTAATAGAAACACTCTCATTTACTTCATGATCAAATCCAAAAGGGGAGATAGTAAATATATCATTTAGGGAACTTCTTTTAATGCTATTTCGATAGAGGAAAGCGGCTCCGATGGGGATATCATAATAATTAACAGAGGATACAATTGCTTTGGAAATATTAGAAGTTGTTTCTATAAATTTATTATTGTTTTGTTGTGCATCTGTTTTGCTTGCGTTTAGTAATGTTAGCATTGCAACCAAAACTAAAAATAATATTATTTTCAATTCAGGTTTTCTCTTATAATTTGGGTTAAACTTGTTTTCCTAGATTTAATATAATTTTTTAATTCACTAATTTCAGTAGAAAAATTAATGCCCAAACCTCCAAGATATGGGTCGAGACTATAACCGTCTTTTACCTTCTCTAACGCATCATCAATGATCGGGAATAAGTCTTCTTCGGTAAAATAATTCTCTAAGAAAAATTCGATCCTCCTTAAATAATAATCTTTTAATTCCTTATTAAGAATTAATTTTTTTATTATCTCGTTACCTTCAAATATTCCTATGCTTTGATTTTTGGTAAATGCTTTATCAAAATCCCATGGAATTATTTCAAATGGTGTATCCGGTTTTTTTCGATAAAGAAAAAAATTATTTGAAAATGCATCAATATTATTAATAATAAAAGTCATTGCATGATAGTCTAAATAATTACGAACATCTAAATATGGCTTTAATGATTCTTCTATTCTCTCGATCCGTGCCGTATCTAGAGCATAAATAAATTCATTTAAGGAATTATAGTTATTATCCTCGGGAATTTCTTTATCAAAATAATATTGTGTATTGTACTCATCGGAAAAAGTAAACTTGGAATCGAAACCTAATTTAATAAGCTCATAAACGCTCAAATATCTCTGAGAAAAAAAATTTTCGTCCACTTTTTCAATTAATAAATATAATCCATAACTTTTCCCATTTAGATTCACAAAAACATAATTAGATTCAAATACGGGAAATCCAGCTCTTCTATAAAGATGCGATGCGATTAAAGTACTCATCATTGTCTTATCGAAATTTTGAGCACTTAGATTAAATTCGCTTAAACCTTCTAATTGTTTTCCATTTTTCAGTTTAACATGATAAGACCACTTATTATAATATCGGGAGCCTGCGCCTTGAGCTTCTATCTCGATATCATAGACTTTATTTTTATAACTTAGTTTTCCATTCGCCTCGAAATCAAATAACTTATTATTCAATAACGCTAAATATTCTTCTTCGGTGAGCATAATATTCATTTGGTTTAAGTGAGTAGGAGCTACCAATGGTTCGACAAGATGCTCAGAGCAAGAAACTAATGATAAAAACAAAATTATTAGTGCAAATTTTTTCATTAATATCTCATTTGAAGTTCTAATATTATTCTCGAATCGTCCGCAGTATGTTCAGTATTGAATTGATTTTTCGTAAGTCTTAAATCCCCGTTTAATCTTAGCTTCACATCTTTATGGAGATAATAATTAATGCCCGTTACCAATTGGATCACATTATTGCCCGAAACTTCTTGATTCGGGATATAAATATTTGAAAGAATGAAGGGTTCTAATCCTTTCAGAAAATCATAATCATAATCAAATTTATATGCGAGAAATATTTTCCCTCCAAATGCATATATATTTTCATCATTATTCATTAATCTTTGTCTAATGCTTTCAAATGGGTCTTGGACATAAAAAAGTTCAGCCATAGCATTAAATTCATTGCTTTCATAAAAAGCGTGAAGCCCGTACCCATTTGCAGAGATTTTGTTCTCGCCTCCTTTATGTTCATATTCATAAGTAGCCCCGACCCCATACTTTCCAAAGTGATATTTTATTCTTGCAATCGCTCCATAAAAAAGTGAATTATCTTTGAATAAGGAAAAATTATAAGAAATAGGGAATTCAGGTTCTTTATCATCATATTTGTAATAAGCCATTAAACTCATGCTCCTTCCACCGTATCCCAATTCAGAAACCGCTTCTTGAAGGTAGCTTCGATTGATTTGGATGAGGTCTTCATCAGAAACTAAATACTCCAATCCAAATGGCTTCTTAATATTTCCGAATTGAAGTCTGAACTTATCACTAATTTTTAGTTTTATTGAAAATTCTTTCAACTTCACAGCATTATCAAAAGAGTTGCCCCTAAAATCCAATTGTCCTTCAATTCTTTTATTAAAATTGATATCTAATTGCACTTTACCTTCATAATAAGCTTCTTGATTATAGCCATTAAGGATATTTCTATTATAGAATGTATATCCTCCTTTGCCATAGCCGGAAAATTCTACTTTATCATTTTTTTGTGCACTTATATTCGTTAGTGCAAGAAATATTATTAAAACAAAAAAAACACTATTTTTCATCCATTCCTCTTTTATGGTTCGTAAATTTAATAATTATTTTTATAGTTATTTGTTAGATTTGGAAAAATTATGATGCAAAAAAATCTGATTCTTTTATTTTTTATATTACTTTTTGGTTCAACAAATTGTGGACAGAAAAAAGTTATGAATAATTTTGATTTCTCAGGCGGAGAAAGAATTAAGCTTAGCAAGGAGCTCAATGAGATTTCCGGATTAACATTTTCTGATTCAGGAAATTTATTTTGCCATACTGATGAAGCTGGAATCATCTATCAATTAAATATCAGTTCAGGAAAAATTATTAAGAAGTTTTTTATCGGTGAATCATTATTAAAGGGAGATTTTGAAGATATCACTTTTGCTAATGGATATTTTTATTTAGTCTCAAGTTCGGGGATAATTCTAAAATTCCAAGAGGGGAAGGATAATGAAAAAGTACCTTATGAAAAATTCACTACTTCTTTAAGCACTAAAAATGATATTGAAGGTATAGTCTATGATAAGAAAACTAATTCACTCCTCTTATCATGTAAAGAATCACCCGGCAAAAAACTCAAGAATGTAAAAGCAATTTACCGTTTCTCTCTTGACGATAATAAATTAATAAATGAACCGTATATTCTTATTAAAGAAAAAGAATTAAAAGATTTTGTTTCTGATTTTAAGCCATCAGCTATTACATTAATGGATAACGGAAATATTTTGGTTCTTGGCGGTAAAAGTCGAGGAATTATTGAAATTTCACGTGAGGGTATGATTATTAATAAAATCATATTAAATAATTACCATTCTCAGCCCGAGGGCATTGCAATTTCGGAGAAAGGTAATATCTTTATCAGCGACGAAGCCGCAGGGAATAATCCTTATCTTACTATCTATAAGAAAATTAAGTAATCTAATCGAAATACATTTTGGGGAATTCATAAAAACACGATTTCCCTTTAACTTCTTCAATTTTACTCCAATCATCGGTATTAAATTCTATTCCGCTTATTGCACAGGTGGATAGATTATCTATCTTTAATGAACTTAGATAATTATTCAATAAAGTCAATCCCGGATTATGTGCCACCAATAATACAAAATCAAATTTATTATCAATACCTTCGATCACTTTAAGAATTTCACCCGTTGAGGCTTCATATAACTTACTATTCTCAATAATTCCGAGAGGATCATAATCAATCTCATTAGCAATTCTTTTTGCGGTAGTTATAGCTCTCATGGCCGGACTAGCAATTATCAAATCGGGAGAGAAATTATTTTTCTTCAAAACTTTCCCCATAAATGGAGCGTCTCGTTCTCCTCGAATATTCAGCGGTCTATCGAAATCACTAAGCTCGGGATTATCCCAGCTCGATTTTGCATGTCTAATAAGAAATAGTTTTTTCATAGTTATTCTAAAAATGGTCCGATTTGAGTTGGTGTTGGCGCATAAATTATTGCTATCGTATAAGCAATAACTGAAATAATGAATCCAAATATAAAAACATTATAGCAAATTCGTAAATATTTATATTTTCTTCCTAATACCTGCCCAAGATGATAAAAATCATTGATCATAGTTGAATAAAGATAATTCCTGTCATTAATCAATTCCTTCATCCCCCATTCAAAATCATCTAACTTCATATTAAAGAAATTTCCAAAAAATAATAGATTTGCTTTTTTATTATTAATGTCATCTTTAGTAAAAGTACCCTCGGTAACGTTTGGTCTTGTAACCATTACGGCAAAAATTAATGCGACTAAACAGAATCCTATTAATAATAATGTAGGAATTATCAGATGTGGATTAGAATCCAATTTACGTACCATAACTGCAAAAATAACAGTAAGTACGAGAGTATTAACGCTTATCATTATATTGGCTTTGTTATCCGCCATTCCGCTAAATTCTACGTGCGTTCTCATTACATTCCTAAACATAGTTTCAACGCCGCGCTCCGCTCCTTTACCTAATCCTAATTTACTTTTTATCTTATTTTCTTTTGCTAATTCGTCATGCTTCTCTTCTAATTTCACTACTCCTTTTTCAATCCTTTTCTTTAACTGCTTCTTTAGTTTCTTTATATTCTTTTCTTTTTGCTCTTGAAAATTATCTTTTGCGTATTGAGTGAAAAATTTATGAGAGGCAACAAATTTAAGAGTAGATTCTATCCAATCAATTTCAGGAATATTTTTTCCTCGTTCCGATTTAAGTTCTGCTAGGTAAAGATCATTTTTCTCAAAAAAGTTTTTACTCCCGATATGGTTCAAATCGGCATCGCACAAAATCTCTTCCATAAGGTTCTTTGGTTTTTGAGGCACTTTTGTAGCGAGGATGCATTCCTTTACTTTTTGAATTTTATCTTCGGGATAATTTTGTGATTCTAGAAATTCCTGAGCCATCGATGCGCTTTTTTCTTCATGCCCTTCATCGATAAATATATATCCAATATCATGAAAAGCCGCTGCTATATTTAATATCTCTAAATCTTCATCGGAGATATTTTCTGATTTTCCGATTATTTGAGAATATTTTATAACGTCCAAAGTGTGTGAAAGATTATGGTAATATTTCTCAGGCTTACTTTCTTTTCTAAGAAGATCAAATACGTAATCTTCACTATTTTTTATGATTTCATTTAGCATAAAAAATCCATTTATTAATTCTAATTTAATAAAATAATTATTGCTTTAATGTGGTTAAATATAGAAAAATTATCAGTGAAGATTAATGACAGTCCTCAACTTGAGGATGTGTCGGATCGATTGAGGCTGTCGGATGATTAAATTTTGGGCTGATATATGGGATTCCTAAATTCATTCCTCTCAATACAAATAATAGTCCAAGTATTAATGCAAGAGCGGGAATTAGCTTATTAATTTTTTTACGGATATTAAGATTAATAGCAGAGCCTAAGAATGTAGCGGCGAACATTATAGGGAATGTTCCTAGTCCAAAAAGCATCATATAAGCAGCTCCCGAAAGTCCTGAACCCGTAGATATTGCACCTGCTATTCCCACATAAACAAATCCGCAGGGCAGAAAACCATTTATGATTCCTATTCCAAGATATGAAGAATAACTTTTCTTTTGAATCAATTTATTGAAGTAACCTCTTATTGAACCGACAATTTTCATATAATAAGAAGTAGCGGATATTTTATTTTTTATTCGGCGGGGAATTAATACATAAAGAATTATCAATGCTCCGATAACTATCGATACATCCTGCTGCAATCCATATAATATAACTCTACTGCCAAGATATCCGAATATCAAACCAAAAAAAGAATAGGTAACTATTCTCCCGAAATTATATAAAACGCGGCTAAGGAAAAATTTGATTCTATTATCACCGCTGAATGGGATAGCAAAAGCAATCGGTCCGCACATTCCAATGCAATGAACACTTCCAATTAATCCAACTATGAATGCTGACCAGATTTCCATTGTATTAATTACTCAATATTATTTTTTCGTTATAATAATTCGTATCGTTTCTCGTCCAATCGATTTTCACTTTCCATAAACCGGGCAAATTAATTGGCGGTTTAACTAATTGACGGTTTTCGGCATCTAGAAATATACTTGCAGTTTTGTCTAGATTTGAATCCGATGGACGGTAAATCTGAATTTCCCCATTTATAATATTTTTTACACTTTTGGGAAATGAAACCATAAAAACGCCATCACTAAAAGTTACCACCGGTTGTTCACTTAATAGTTTAGTCCTTTCCACTTTGTCGATTTGTTGCTGATATTCAATCTCTTTAGCATAATAATCATCTGTAACTAAATGAACATCTTGATTCATAAAAATAAAAACTAATATTAAAACTCCCGCCATAAACAAAATATATGTAATAGCTATACCCGAACCCCAATTTAATTTCATTTTTTATCAACCTTTCCCAAGAATGAAGTTTTAATAACATCCAATACTTTCCCTTTAGAAATTACTTCTATCTCTAATTGAGTTCTTAATTTATTAGCTAAGTTACGAGGAATAATTACGAAAAATTTTGCTTCCCTTACTTCCTGCGGACCTACATTAAGTTTATTGCCGATAAGCTTAATCTCTGCCCCTGGAATATTTGTTAATGCTAATGTTGCCGGCATTGTATTAAATGTTTTATTAACTATTTTCATATCATAGAGATTACTTATTCTTCCGTCTGGTTGTTCTTGATAGAGTAGTCCCGGTGTTCGTAAAATACTTAATTCCACGTCCGATCTTGTGATAAGAAGGTATGATGTAAGTGATACTAATATTATAAGGACTATTGTATATCCGATAGAACGCGGAGTAAATAATTTTCTCTTCCCTGTATCTATTTCATTTTTAGAAGCATATCGAATCAAACCTTTTGGACGGTTAACTTTCACCATAACATCATCGCAGGCATCCACGCATGCAGTGCAGTTAACGCATTCCAGCTGAGTTCCGTTCCTTATATCAATTCCTGTCGGGCATACATCAACGCATAAATGGCAATCGATACAATCGCCATTATTTGATATTTCATTTTTTCTAATTTTCCCTCTCGGTTCGCCTCTAATATTATCATAAGCAATTACGATTGAATTAGGATCGAGCATTACTCCCTGAAGCCTTCCATAAGGACATACGAGCGTACAAGCCTGTTCTCTGAAATATGAAAATACCCAATAAAAAATTCCTGAAAAAATCAAAATTGCAATCAGTCCGCCTAAATGTTGTGAAGGCGGAGATGTAACTATTTTCAATAGTTGATCCATTCCGATTATATAAGAAAGAAATATATTGGATATCAAAAAGGAAAGAGAGAAAAAGATAATATGCTTTGATGATTTCTTTAAAAATTTATTTTTATCCATTGGAGATTTATTTAATGCTCTCTGCTTATTAGCATCCCCCTCGATAAAGTATTCTATTTTTCTGAATACCATTTCGAGGAATATTGTCTGGGGACAAATCCATCCGCAGAAAATCCTGCCATAGACTACCGTAAATAAAAAAATCGAAACGATTATTGAAATCATTGCCAGTCCGAATAGATGAAAATCATGTGGACCGAATGGAATTCCAAAAATAATGAACTTTCTCTCTAGTATATTTAATATTAAAAGCGGATGCCCATTAATCTTTATAAATGGAATAGCAAATAGAAGTATTAAAAGAACTATACTTACTATTGTCCTTGCATTATAATATCTACCGGAAGGTTTCTTTGGATAAATCCAATTTCTTTTACCTTCCTTCGTCATCGTAGCCAGAGAATCTCTAAAGCGTTCTTCATCTCCGTGAATATCAAGTGCCATTGTTTTATTTGCCTTCTGCCGGTTCTTCGTATAGTGTTCCCTCTTGTGCTTTCGCATTAGCGGGATTTGTTCCATGAATTGATTTTATATAAGAAGCTACTTCTTGCATTTTCTTAGGAGCAAGCTGAGACTCCCAGCTAATCATACCTTTGGCAGGAACTCCATATTTAATTGTTTTGAATATACTTTTAATATCACCGCCATGAATCCAATAACTATCGGTTAAATTAGGTCCCACCATACCTTCGCCATTATTACCATGACAAGATGCACAATTTTTCAAAAATATATCTTTCCCTTCGGATAACGAAGGTGCATCGGTCAAGACTGTAACCGTTTCTTCATTTAAGAAAGCACCAGTTTTTATCAATATTTCACGCTCTGTGGATGCCGCTTGTATTTCAGTTTGATACTCTGAAATCTGGATATTTCCATCCCCGGCAATATGGAATACAAACATATAAATTACACTCCATATAATTGAACCATAGAATAAGATATTAAACCACGGTGGAATTTTATTATCTAATTCTTTTATCCCATCAAAATCATGATGAAACATTATCTCTTGTTCTTTTTCTATGGGAGTTGATTTAGTAAGCCATTTCATAAAAGAAGATAAGGGGCGTAAAAGTATTTTCCCTTCATTATCATTCTTTTCGGAATAGACAATAGTAAGAAATAGAATGCCAACTATTAAAACCAATGTAACTATCATCATTGTCTGCATTACTTGATCTAAATTATCTTCTCCGGCTGCATATAAATTAATTGAGCCGGTAAAGAAAAAGAAAATACCTAATATTAAACCTATTATTTTATTTGTCTTCATTTAAGTTCTCTGAATTATTTGATTTATCTTTGTCCTCCTCCAAAGGGAGGTTTTTCATTTTATCCCGATAGTTTTTACTTAGTTTTATCACCCAGTAGATTGTTGCGATAAACATTATAAAAAAGACTATCAAAACTAAAATCGGGAATATCGATACATCCTTTATTTCGGTTAAATATTTTGAAAACATTTTTCTCCCTATTTACCGTTCGCAGGTTTAGATTTAATATCAGTTCCTAATCTCTGCAAATATGCAATTAAGGCAACAATATCAGTCTCGGGATCAGCATCGGCGCCGCTTTGGAGTAAGTCGTCCGAAATCTTTTTAGCCTGAACGTCCAAATCATCATTAGCAAATTTTTCGTAACCTTCTTCATAAGGAACTCCAAGAGTTCTCATTACACTTATCATTCTAGGCGTAAGTTCTCTATTATACTTACCGGTAAAGAGCCATGGATACGGTGGCATAATTGAGCCGGGGGACATTGTTCTTGGATCTTCCATGTGCATAAAATGCCAAAGATTACCATATTTACCTCCTACTCTGTGAAGATCGGGACCGGTACGTTTTGAACCCCATAAAAATGGATGATCATATACATATTCACCAGCTTTGGAATATTCTCCATATCTTTCTGTCTCTGATCTAAATGGTCTTACAAGTTGTGAATGACAGTTATTACAACCTTCTCTTATATAAATATCGCGTCCGTGTAGTTCAAGCGGCGAATATGGTTTTACGCTTGCAATAGTCGGTATATTACTTTTTACTAGGTATGTAGGTATAAACTCAACTGCTCCGCCGATTAAAATAACTACCGTAGAAAGAAGTGCAAATTTTATTGGTCTCTTTTCTAACCATCTATGGATTAATCCGCGTTTAAGTTCGTCTTTCACCTTAATCAATGGAGCGGCTTCAGCTTCTTCATCTTTTACGAATGAACCTAATTTTATTGTTACCGCTAAATTATAAACCATCATTATAAAACCGGTAAGATAAAGCAATCCGCCGAATGACCTCATTATATACATCGGAATTATTTGTAATGTAGTTTCCAAAAAGTTAGGATACTGCAATATTCCGAGCGGAGTAAATTGTTTCCACATTAATGCTTGAGCAATTCCGGACCAATACATTGGAACAGAATAGAAGACTATTCCGAGAGTTCCAATCCAGAAATGGAGATTAGCCATCTTTTTAGAATATAGCTCCGTTTTCCACATTCTTGGTACTAACCAATAGAGCATACCAAAACTTAAGAACCCATTCCAGCCCAATGCACCTATATGAACGTGTGCCACAATCCAATCGGTGAAATGTGCTATTGCGTTAACACTTTTAAGTGATAGCATTGGACCTTCAAATGTTGACATACCATAGGCAGTTACGGCAACCACCATAAATTTAAGAATCGGGTCAGCTCTCACTCTATCCCAAGCTCCTCTTAAAGTAAGGAGTCCATTAAGCATACCGCCCCAAGAAGGAGCAATTAACATAATGGAGAATACAGTGCCAAGTGATTGCGCCCAATCAGGCAATGCAGAATATAATAGATGATGTGGACCTGCCCAGATATATAAAAAGATTAATGCCCAAAAGTGGAGAATCGATAATCGATATGAATATACAGGACGATTAGCCGCCTTCGGAAGATAATAGTACATAAGGCCCAAATAGGGAGTTGTAAGAAAGAATGCTACCGCATTATGTCCATACCACCATTGAACGAGTGCATCTTGAACGCCTGCATAAACACTATAACTTTTGAAAAGTGTCAATGGGATTTCAATTGAATTGACAACATGCAACACTGTAACAGTTACGAATGTAGCAATGTAAAACCAAATTGCAACATACATGTGTTCTTCGCGTCTTTTAATAATTGTCATTATCATATTTATTCCGAAGACTAACCAAACTACAGCAATAGCAATATCAATAGGCCATTCAAGCTCTGCATATTCTTTGCTCGAGGTTAATCCTAGTGGTAATGTAATTGCGGCTGCTAAAATGATTGTCTGCCATCCCCAGAAATGGAACTTACTCAAAAAGTCACTATACATTCTTGCTTTTGTTAATCTTTGCAATGAGTAGTAAACACCTGCAAAAATTATATTTCCTACAAATGCAAATATCACCGCATTTGTATGTAGTGGTCTTATTCTTCCGAATGTCGTGTATTGTATGCCGAGATTTAATTCGGGATAATATAATTGTATAGCCATTATCAGCCCTACAAGCATACCCACAAATCCAAATACCAATGATGCGTATATGAACAGTCTGACAATATTATTATCATAACTGAATTTTTCTACATTCATTTAACTGCTCCCATGTTTTTTATCTTTTTCTTTCTTAGACTCGTCATCGAATAAAATTCGAATCGAGGGTGTATATTTATCATCAAACTGTCCGCTTCTTACCGCACGGATAAAGAGTATTAAAAATATAATTGCTACAAGAAGACTGAATCCGATTAAAACAATAATAACCGACATTATATTAATCCTCTCTTTTTTGCATATAAATTTGTTCCGGTAGTTGTAAAAATAACAATCGATATCGAACTGATAGGCATTAAAATAGCCGCTAATATCGGAGTTAAATTTCCACTTATAGCAAAATAAAGACCGAAAAAATTATACACAAATGAAATAATGAAACTGGCAATTATTATTTTTTTGCTGTAAAGAGCAAAATTCAAAAATTTCATAAATAAATCGAATGATTTTGCTTCTAAAATTCCATCACAGGAAGGAGAAAAATTACTTTTATCCTCGCTTATCGAAATTCCGATATCGCTCTGCCTTAATGCTCCCGCATCGTTTAGCCCATCTCCCATCATCAAAACTTTCTTATCCGCATTCTGAAGTGCGGCAATATAATCAAGTTTATCTTGCGGTGATTGGTCAAATAAATAGGTTGATTCACTTCCGAAAAACTTTTTTAAATTCTCTTCTTCAGACTTATTATCTCCTGATAGAACATGAATACTATATTTGTTTTTAAGTTCTTTTGCCAAATCTGAAAGATTGTCTCGATAATAATTATTAATAATAAATTTTCCAATATACTCGGAATTTATAGAGCAATGAACCACAGTATTGTCTCCGCTAAATTCAAATCTCTCTTTATCAACGAGATGGAGAGAGCCTATTTTAATTATCGAACCGTTTATCTCGGAATAAATTCCTTCTCCGGCAATCTCATCAAATTTTTCTGTAATTGTATAATCACTTTCTATATAATCAAAAATCATCTTGCTTAATGGATGAGTAGAATTTCTTACTGCACTTTTTATCAAAAACTTTTTCTTTGGAGTAAGTTCCATACCAAAATACTTTATATCGGCTCTCCCGGAGATGGTAAGAGTACCTGTTTTATCAAAAACGATATCGGTTATTTTTGTTAATTCTTCTATTAGATCAACATTGCGAAGATAGAAATTATTTCTTCCCATTATTCTTAAAGCATTGCCTGAGGTAAATGGGGTGGATAGCGCTAATGCACAAGGACATGCTACAATTAATATTGCGGTAAATACATTCATTGCAGTATTAGTATCATAAAACATCCATATACCTGAAGAAATTAGTGCAAGACCAAGAACGATAAAAGTAAAATATTTACTAATTTGATTTGCCAAAGAGATGCTATTCATCTCTTTTTGTTTACTAAATATTTTATTATTCCAAAGACGAGTAAGATAACTTTGAGAAATCTCTTTAATACTTTCTATTTCGATAGCACCGCCGGTCTGTTTTCCTCCGGCATAAATTATATCACCTTGCTCTTTATTTATCGGTAATGCTTCTCCCGTTACAAAACTATAATCTATCGTTCCGCTGCCTTTGATTAATACAGAATCGACTGGGATAAGCTCTCCGTTTCTAATTATTAATCGATCTCCTATTTCAATTTTTTCTACCGGTATTGTCGTTTCATTATTATTTCTTCTGATTGTTATTCCAAGAGGGAAGTATGATTTATAATTTCGTTCAAAATTTAACGCATCATAGGTCTTAGTCTGAAATAATTTTCCAAGTAATAAAAAGAAAACTAAACCAGTCATCGAATCCAAATAACCGGCATTCGAAAAGAAAATTATTTCTACTAAGCTCCGAATGAAAAGAACGATTATCCCCAATGCTATCGGAACGTCAATATTTACTATTTTGTTCTTTAAACTTTTATACGCAGATACAAGATAATCTGAACCGCTATAAAAAAATACCGGAATTGAGAGGAGGATATTTAGATAATTGAAAAGCGTATCGAGACCTGCCGAATCCTGTGGAGAGATTGATAAATATTCGGGAAAACTAAGCATCATTATATTCCCAAAACAGAATCCCGCTATTCCTATTTTATAATATAACTTCCGTAATTCATTACTATTCTTAGAATCTCTTTTCTCTTCTAAATTCAGTAATGGCTCATAACCGATAGAATCTAATATTGTAACAATTTTTTTTAGTGAGCTATTGTTGTTATAAGTTACCGACAGCGATTTTTGAAGAAAATTAACCTGTGAAGAAAGAATATTATTATCTAATCGGTTTAAGTTCTCTAATATCCATATACAAGAACTGCAGTGCATCTGGGGAATTGAAAATATTGCCTTTGAAATTTTATCATCGCTAAAATCTATAAATTTTGTTTTGATATCGGGATCATCTAAAAAATCATAATTTCTTTTGTTCTCTTCCTTCTTTGTTATTCCCGGCGCATCGGAGATTGAATAATATGTGCACATATCATTATTATTCAATATCGAAAAAACACTTTTGCATCCATTGCAGCAAAATATTTTATCATCGATATGAATTTTATCATCGGGACATTCGTCTCCGCAATGATAACAGATAAGCTTTTCGCTTATCGATTTATCCTCTGTGCTATTCAATTTTTATTTTTACTCTGATATGATACATCTAACTTTAAAAAAGAGCCAATAACTTTTTTATTTATTATCTGTAATTTATAAAGATTTATCGAAATATGGATAAAATATCGAATAAATTCGTAATAAATTAGATCTAATATCCTTTTTTGACCATTACTAAATATTAATGCGAAATAATAATGATTTTGGTAACTTTGCTTTATGCCAAAAAAATATGGTTTTAAGTGAATAAAATTTTTAGTCCATACTCATTAATTAAAGTAATAAAGTATTTTGTTGGAATTTTAGCAGCATTAATTCTCAACTTATTCTTATTTGAATTTCTTCAGGGGATAGTAGCAATTTTATTTGGATTTGAGAAAGTTTCATTTTTAATCGCAGATTTAGAATTATTTAATATAATTAGTTTTACAAGTGAAAAGGCAGTTATAGTCCTGTTCTTAGTTTTCTTCTCTCCACAATTATTTTCAATATTTTTTTCTGAACTTGGAGTCTTTCTTTTATTCAGAAAACAAAATTTATTCTTAAGAATTCTTATAATATCAAATTTATTTTTACTATTATTTTTAAGCGGCGTATATACAATAATTGTCATTTTCGGCAGTAATCCAGAAAACGATTGGAACTTGTTTTTCTATTTCACAGGAGCTAGTCAAATATTACAAAATGTAATGCTATCAATAGTAACTTTGAGTATAACAGTGTATTCAATAATACGTATTTATCAACTTATAAAATATAGGAAACGATATGAGCAGATTAACGGGTAAAACGGTTTTTATTACGGGTGCTACTTCCGGTATCGGAAAGTCATGCGCTTATGCTTTTGCCAATGAAGGCGCAAATATTATCATAACAGCAAGAAGAATTGAAAAATTAAATGAAATCGCAGAAGATATTAAAACAAAATTCTCAGTGAATGTATTAGCTCTCAAACTTGACGTTCAGAAAAGAAATGAAGTTAAAAAAGTGGTTGCCGATCTTCCGGAAGAATGGAAAAAGATAGACATATTAGTCAATAATGCCGGACTCGGAAGAGGATTGAATAAACTTTACGAAGATAATCCGGACGGTTGGGATGAGATGATCGATACCAACGTAAAAGGATTACTATACGTTACTAGAGAAATAATACCTCAAATGGTAGAAAGAAAAGAAGGTCATATAATTATGATCGGATCGATTGCCGGCAGAGAGCCATACTCAAAAGGGGCTGTTTATTGCGCAACGAAATTCGCAGTAAATGCCATTACTCGTTCTCTGAGATTAGACGTAGTCGATAAGAATATTAGAATTAGTACTGTCGATCCGGGATTAGTAGAAACTAATTTTAGCGAAGTAAGATTCTATGGCGATTCCGAAACCGCTAAAAATGTTTATAAAGGTCTTAAGCCATTAGTAGGTGATGATATCGCCGATGCAGTTATATATGTAGCTACGCGTCCTGCACATGTAAATATCGCGGAGATGGTTGTTTTCCCAACGGCTCAAGCCGCTGCCACTACAGTACATAGAGTATAAATAATAGAACAGTACTATTAAAAAATAAATATAATTCCCGATAATAAACGAGGTGAGGTTTATTTAAATCATAGGCAGGCAAGTGAAGGGACGAACCGTGAATATCAAGGTACTGGGCTGGGACTTTCAATAATTAAAAAATATACTGAGCTGCTCGGTGGCTCGATTGAACTCGAAAGTGAATTAGGAAAAGGTTCTAAATTTACTTTGAGTTTACCTATGATTGAAAAATAAAAAAAGCAGTAAGGATAACCTCACTGCTTTTTTATACTCTGAATTTATTCTCGCAGTTTTAGCAAATTAAACCTGCCAACTTACTATGGGTTAAAGCAACAATTACACTACAAAAGCACTAACATCTCCGGCACCCTCTCGGATGACTTCGGCACTATCTCCGCTTAAATCAATAATGCTTGATGGAACGCCCTCAAGTGCTCCGGCAGCTAACATTAAATCGACTTGGCTATTAAATATTGCTTGGATTTCTAAAGGGTCATATAATGGATCGCCATTTCTCTTAGTTGCGCTTGTACTTACAATTGGATTTCCTAATTCTTTTGCTAGTAAAATTGCAATTGCATGATTAGGTACTCTAATTCCAACTGTATTACGATTTGTCCATAATTTCTTTGGGACTTCTTTTGCAGCGGGTAAAACAAATGTATAAGGACCCGGAAGATGCTTCTTCATTGATTTATATGCATAGTCGGAGACTTTTGCATACTTAGCAATATCTTTCAAGTCCGGGCAGATAAAACTGAATAATTTTGTTCCGGCTTCGTGTTTAATGTCATAAACGCGTTCCAAAGCCTCTTTATTGAAAATATCGCATCCGATACCATATACTGTATCGGTTGGGTAGATTATTACTCCACCGTTTCTTAGTACTTCTACTGCTTTATTAATATATCTTAATTGTGGTGTAACAGGATGCAGCTCGTAATATTCCATAAAATGCTCCTCTCTTATATAAATTATGAAGATACTTCAAGAACAGAATTGTAATATAAAATAGTAAATTTAATAGTCAATTAAAATCGAATTACTTTAATAAAAATTCCCCTTTTTTTCCATTTACAATCGGATTTTGCTATCTTTTCAGGATAAATTAGAAAGAATATTATGAATAAAAAATTAGCAGTAGTTGCACTCAGCGGTGGTATGGATAGCTGCGTAACTGCCGCTTATGCACAGCAGGAATACGATTTAGCATTGCTTCATGTTAATTACGGTCAAAGAACTCAAAAGAGAGAATTAAAAGCTTTTCACGATATTGCAGAATTCTATAATGTCAAAAATAAATTGGTAATCGATTTTTCTCATTTTACTCAAATTGGCGGTTCTTCTCTTACCGATAATAAAATGGATGTAACGAAAGCAGATTTAAATAATCACGAAGTGCCCACATCTTACGTTCCGTTTCGTAATGCTAATATACTCTCTGCGGCTACTGCATGGGCGGAGGTATTGAACGCGAATGCAATCTTTATCGGTGCTGTTTATGAAGATGCCAGCGGTTATCCCGATTGCCGTCCCGATTTTTATAAAGCATTTGAAAAGGTTATTCGTATAGGGACGAAACCGGAAACAGATATTAAAGTAATTACACCGATAATTAATCTTAGTAAAGAAGAGATTGTAAAAAAGGGGATTGAATTAAATGCGCCCCTTCATCTTACTTGGTCTTGTTACCAGAATGACGTGGAGGCATGCGGTGTTTGCGATAGCTGTGCATTTAGATTAAGAGGTTTCCAAAAAGCCGGTTTCGAAGACCCTATCCCTTACATAACCAAACCAAACTATAATACTCGTTAATTTATGTTAGATAATAAATCAAAAATATTGTTGGGAGATTCTAAGGAATTACTGAAAGAAATTGAAAGTAATTCCGTTGATTTAATTTTTACTTCACCTCCTTATGCAGATAGTCGTAAAAACACTTACGGTGGTATCCATCCGGATAAATATGTCGAATGGTTCCTACCTTTTTCTAAGGAACTTCTCCGAGTCTTAATAGTGGATGGTACTTTCATACTTAATATAAAAGAAAAAGTGGTTGATGGTGAAAAACATACTTATGTATTCGATCTCATTAAAGAGTTAAGAAAACAAGGTTGGTTATGGACGGAAGAATTTATATGGCATAAAAAAAATTCCTTCCCGGGTAAGTGGCCTAATAGATTTAGAGATTCATGGGAGAGATTACTTCAGTTTAACAAATCCAAGAAATTTAATATGTATCAAGAAGAAGTAATGATCCCTTTTGGGGATTGGGCAAAAACAAGATTGAAAAATCTTAGTGAGACTGATATGAGAAGAGATAATGCTAAAAATGGCAGTGGATTTGGAAAAAATATTTTCAAATCAGATAGTAAGAATGAGAGATAATTTTAGAAAAGCAAAAAGAATTTTAGGAACTAACGCCAAGAAGATCAATGTAGTAGCCGTTAATGGATGTTGCTATGGTAGAGTTAATAAAATTGATAAAGGTGAATATCTTAAATTAGCCGGTCAACAATTTTGGGAATTAATTTCAAACGAAAAAGAGATGTATCTTAGATTTATTGAACCCTTGGATTACAAAGCAAAGGAAAGAAATGATTTATATATTAAAAAATATTCTGCTTTGCTCAATAAATTTACTCAGCAATTTTCAAATGAATTTTGCGTTAACGGTATTATAGATTGGAAAAAACTTGTTAAATTTAATTCAGGTAAAGAAAAAATTAGGCAAATATATGAACGATAAACAAAAAATATTAGAAGTGTTTCCTAATCCTCAACCGGATAGGGATTATACAATTATTCACACATCACCCGAATTTACTTCGGTATGTCCAAAGACGGGTCAGCCCGATTTTGCGATAATCGATCTTGAATATATCCCCGATGAAGTTTGTGTGGAATTAAAATCTTATAAGTTCTATCTTGGTTCTTATAGAAATGACGGAATATATTTTGAGGCAGTAACAAATAATATTTTAAATGATTTGGTTGCTGTTCTGCAGCCACGTTATATAAAAATTACAGCTAATTGGAATCCGAGAGGCGGTATTTCATCGGTTGTAATAGTTGAACATACTAAATAAAAACAAACCACCTAATGGAGTGTATTTAATGGCAAAGAAAATAATCAAAAGAAGTTGGGCTGAACCATTCAAAATCAAAATGGTCGAACCGCTTAAGATGACTACCAGAGCCGAAAGAGAAATGGCTATTAAAGAAGCAGGTTACAATACTTTTTTATTAAGAAGCGAATATGTTTATTTGGATTTATTAACTGATAGCGGCACTAACGCTATGAGTGATTATCAATGGGCTGGAATGATGATCGGCGATGAAGCTTATGCAGGAAGCAAGAATTTCTATAATCTTTGGAATAATGTAAAGAAATATTATGGAATGCCTTATTTTGTTCCTACTCATCAAGGACGAGCAGCAGAACACATGATCTCAAAAATACTTATTAAACCTGGTGATTTTGTGCCGGGTAATATGTATTTCACTACCACTCGTCTTCATCAAGAACTCGCCGGTGCAACTTTCGTTGACGTTATTGTCGATGAAGCTCACGATGCTCAGAACACATTTAAGTTTAAGGGCAATATCGATCTTAATAAACTAAGTAAATTGGTAAAAGAAGTTGGAGCTAATAAGATAGCTTATATCAGCATGGCAGGACCGGTTAATATGGCAGGCGGTCAACCGTTTTCTATGGCTAACTTAAAAGAAGTAGCTGCATTTGCTAAGAAACATAAAATTAAATTATGGTTCGATGCCACACGCGCTACCGAGAATGCTTACTTCATTAAAGAATTAGAAAAAGGTTACGATAAAAAAACTATTGCGGAAATCTTAAAAGAGATCTGTTCTTATTTCGATGGTCTCTGGGTTAGTGCTAAGAAAGATTTAATGGTTAATATCGGCGGATTCCTTGCTACTAGAAACAAGAAAGTGTATGAAGAAGCAAGAAACATGGTCGTAATTTATGAAGGACTTCATACCTATGGCGGCTTAGCAGGAAGAGATATGGAAGCTATGGCACGCGGAATTGAAGAGATGGTTATGTATGATAATGTGAAAGCAAGAATAGGACAAGTGGAATATTGCGGTAAGCAATTAGAAAAATATAATATTCCTTTAGTATATCCATTCGGCGGACATGCAATATTCTTAGATGCAAAAAGATTTTTATCACACATTAAGCAAGACGTTTATCCAGCTCAATCACTCGCTTCCGAAATCTATCTCGATTCCGGTGTAAGAGGTATGGAACGTGGTGTTGTTTCTTCGGGTAGAGATCCTAAAACAGGATTAAACAGAATGCCTAAACTCGAATTGGTTCGTCTTACTTTCCCAAGAAGAGTATATACTCAAGCGCATATTGATGTAATGGTTGAGTCTGTTGCTCAAGTTTATGAAGATAGAAAGAAAATTAAGGGTTTGGAAATGACTTACGAACCAAAATATTTACGTTTCTTCCAAGCTCGTTTCAAAAAAATAATATAATATGTTTGATCCAATAAACATACAAGAGCGATATCTAATTGAACGGGATAAGATTTTCTCAAACGAAGAACTCATTTCCGAGCCGATGCATTTCTGTGTTTCTTATTCTCTTCTTATTGAAGAATATATTTTTAATATACTAAAAGAGAAAGGAAATAATTTTGCGGTTGCTTCGGTCGGCAGTTTTAGCAGAAGAGAACTATCTCCCTATTCCGATATCGATGTTATGTTTATTGTTCCCGTAATAAAAGAATATGAAGAAGAAATCAGAGCTGCAGTAACACTTTTGTGGGACTGCGGCTTTGAAGTAAGCCATACCGTGCGAGAGTATTCTGATATCGCACGTTTCATTGATGAAGATTTACATACATTCACACAATTTTTTGAAACCCGTTTTATTTGCGGCAATGAAAAAATTTATAATGAATGGAATGAAAAAGTACTTAGCTCACTAAATGAAGAAAACAGGAAACGATTAGTATTTCAATATTTTGAGGATACCAAAAAGAGACATCAAAAATTCGGTGATTCCTCTAAAGTATTAGAGCCAAATGTAAAGAATACTGCCGGAGGATTGCGCGACCTTCAAGTAATTGAATGGGTATATGCACTTAAGAATAATTTGATCCTCACTAATCAATCAGAAGTAACTCAAACAGAAGCATACCTTAAACTTCTACTGCAACAAAAAGCAATAATACCAAGGGCAGTAGCACGTTTGCTCGAGGCTTATAAATTTATTATCAATGTTAGGAATCATCTTCATTTAATATCCGGCACAAAGAATGACCGTTTAGAATATTCTGCTCAAGAAAAAATTGCAAAAATTATGGGTTACGCAGAACCGGGCTGGCAGAATTTTATGAAACGTTATTTTGAGTGTGCTAATATTATTAAAAGATTTGCTTTAACGAGCACTAAGAAAACAGAAGAAGAACTGCTTAATCCATTCTCTGAGATATTAACTGTTCAATTAGATGACGATTTTATTCTAAGAGGTAATACTGTATCTTATACGGGAAGCGAAGAAATCACTTTGCCTACTATTATGAGAGCTTTTTATTACCGTGGTTTTTATACTGCAAGATTGGATGACGCTTTGCGCTCTTCTATTATTGAGGCAGTAATTGATCTTAATGAATCGTCAATTTTTGAACCCAATTCTTCCGCATTTTTTAGAGAGATTTTAAAACTTCCTAAAAATGTCGGAAAGACTCTTTATGCAATGAATGAGCTTGGTGTATTAGGTGCTTTTCTCCCTGAATTCAAAGACTTAGTTGGTTTCTTCCAACCCGGAGTTTATCATTGCTATACAGCCGATGAACATACTCTAATAGCACTTAATAATTTAGAGAATCTTGAAAACGAAACATCCTCGTTAGCAAAACTTTTTATTGGTAATAAGGAAAAAGATATTTTATTCCTTGCAGTTTTGTTTCATGATATTGCAAAACCAATTAGTATTTCCGGACATGAAATAATAGGAACCGAAATTGCCACTTCTATAATGGAGCGTCTTGGCTATAATACTCAGGCAATCCAGATGGTGCAGTTTTTAGTTCAGCATCACCTTACTATGGAGCAAGTTGCTTTCAGACGGAACTTAAATGACCCGGTTACACTAGATAGTTTCGCTAAAAAAGTTATATCGATTCAAGCGTTAGAAAATTTATACTTGCTAACTTATGCTGACCTTTCGGCAGTTTCTCCTGTCGTTTGGACTCAATGGAAAAGTGATCTTCTCAATGAACTTTTCGTGAAAACTAAAAGAATGATAAAAGAAAGGATCTCCGGAGAAGTACTTCTTTCCCATGTTACGAACGCTTATCTAAATGATAAAGAAGGAGATTCTTCATTTAAGGAACATATCGAATCTATTGATGATCTTGGATATCTTCAACATTATTCTCAAGAAGAAATTAATCAGCATATTGATGAAATCGAAAAAGGTTCTTCTGTTTCAGTTTTCTTTAAAGAAGACCATAGCTTCACTTATGTTACTGTAATAGCATTCGATTCCGATTCGCTCTTATCTCGTATCTGCGGGGCTCTTTCGATTAACGATCTTAATATTTATGATGCTAAAATCTTTACTCGTAAAGATGGAATGGTAATCGATAGCTTTAGCGTTACTGATTTTAGAACTCATAATGTTATAGAAACTTCTAGGTACAAAAAAATTACACGTGACTTAGAACTTGCTATTAATAATGAACTTCAGATTACAAAAGAATTTAATAAGATTAAATCGAAGTGGTGGCGCCTGGAGAATAAGCTATTCAAAAGAAAAGGTAAAATAAAGATCACTTTTGAAAAGCATGAGAAATATACTATCATTGATATCTTTTCTCCGGATCGGCTTGGATTACTTTATCAAATTACAAAAAAGATGAACGAACTAGGTCTCTCGATCTACTTCGCTAAAATATCAACAAAAGCTGATGATGTGGTCGATTCGTTTTATATCTTAGACCGAAATAAAAATAAAATATCAACAAGTGAATATGAATTAATTACTGTCGAATTGACAGATACTATTATGGAGATGTTGTAAAAATAGATGAAAAATATAGATAGCAATAGTCCGATCGGATTTTTTGATTCGGGTATAGGTGGTTTAACGGTTGTCCGCTCAGTTACTAATATACTTCCCAATGAAAATATAGTTTATTTCGGTGATACGGCAAGAGTGCCCTATGGCTCAAAATCTAATAGCACTGTAATAGAATATAGCATGGAAGCGGCAAATTTTTTACTGAAGAAGAATATTAAACTCCTTGTAGTAGCATGCAATACTGCTTCTTCAGTAGCTTTAGAAACTTTGCAAAACACTCTTTCTATTCCGGTAATAGGAATGATCGAGCCGGGTTCTGATTACGCACTTCATACATCTCAAAATAAAATTATCGGTGTAATAGGTACTCATTCTACAATCAATAATAAAGCTTATTCTTCTCGACTTCATTCTTTGGATCCAAATGCAAAAGTGTATGAAAAAGCATGTCCGCTTTTTGTCCCTTTTGCAGAAGAAGGATTAGTAGATCATGAAGCATTACGTCTCGTAGCCGAAGAATATTTAAGTGAATTAAAGTCCAAAGGAATCGATACGCTTGTTCTCGGGTGCACTCACTATCCCACATTAAGGAAAATAATTCAAAATGAAATTGGGGAGCAGGTTACTTTAATCGATTCAGGCACTCCTGCTGCTAAAATTGTTGAGGATTATTTGATAGAGAAAGGACTTAAAAATTCTTCTCACTTAACCGGCACTCAAGAATTTTTTGTGAGTGACGTACCGGCTAAGTTCAAAGAAATTGCTGAACGTTTTCTTGGGAAAGAAATCTCCAACATTAATAAAATTGATCTCGAAGAATTAATCATTCAACGATAATTTATAATATAAAATTCCGCAAATTGTTTTAGCGTCAACTATTTCTCCGGATTTTATCTTTTCTTCTGCTTCCTTCAAGGAGAGTGAAACGACTTCCATTCCAAATTCACCCTCTTCTCGATTATGTTTCCCTTCAATCAGATTTTTTGCCAGATAGATATGAAGTATTTCATTGCTAAAGCCAGGAGTTGTAAAGATTGCTCCTAGTTTTGAAATATTTTCTGAACTGAAACCGGTTTCTTCGGTAAGCTCTCTTTTAGCACAGATAAACGGGTCTTCATTGAAATCCAATTTACCTGCGGGCAATTCTAATACAAATTGATCATGAGGGAAACGAAATTGATTAACGAAAATGATATCTCCATTTTCTTTTACCGGAAGAACTACTGCACCGCCCGGATGCACTGCAGTTTCCCTATAACCTTTATTGCCGCTATCATAGATTATCTCATCAATCTTTAAATCGAACACTCGTCCTTTATGAATAATATCTGTCTTAAGAACTTTGAAATTTAGCTTCTTCATATACTCTCTTTATTTTTCGTAATAAGGTAGAATCTCGCTGCCCAAATATTTTAATAATGCAGTTATAACTCCTAGATCATCGAGATAACCTACCAAGGGTGCCATATCCGGTATCGCATCTATTGGGGAAATAAAATAAATTAATGCCGCTACTATAATTGTTTTTCTATACCACCGAATATATGGGTCTCGAAAATAATTAAAGAGAGCTTTCAAGTCCTTTGCAAATGTAATTTTGCTTCCGACTCTTTCTAATTTTCCCCAAAAGCTTTCTTCTACAATTTTGCTTTTCTCTTTGTATTCTTTATAAGAATCGATATCCTCGAGATTCTCTAATCCATAATTGTTTTCATTTTCTTGATATTTCATATTTACCTCTTTGTATATTTTTCAAACCAATCAAAAATAGTATTCCACCATAGTTTAGCATTTTGTGGTTTTGTAACAAAATGCGTCTCATCGGGGAAATATAAAAACTTACTTTGAATCCCTCGTCTTTGTAATGTCGTAAATAATTCAAATGCCTGTCCTTCAGGCACTCTGAAATCGAATGCACCATGCACAACGAGCATTGGAGTTTTTATTTTATCCGCAAAGCGGTGAGGAGACCATTTTTCATACATTGCACGGTTAGTCCATGGAGTTCCTTCATATTCCCATTCAGGGAACCAAAGTTCCTCGGTTGCTCCATACATACTTTCTAAATTATATACTCCTGCGTGAGATACGAGTGCATTGAAACGATCCGTATGTCCCGCAATCCAATTTACCATATACCCGCCATAAGAACCGCCTGCTGCAAATGTATTTTTTGCGTCAATGAATGGGAAAATTTTAATCGCATTATCATAAGTATTCATAAGGTCGATATAAGCTTTACCGCCCCAATCGCCAGAAATTTCATCTGTGAATTTCTGTCCATATCCTGTGCTGCCTCTTGGATTTGGTGCTACAACTACGTAACCCTTAGAAGCGAATAACTGTGTGTTCCATCTAAAATGAAAATCATCTGCCCAATTTCCTTGCGGTCCACCATGGATTAAGAATATCATAGGATATTTCTTATTTGGATCAAAGAACGGTGGTTTTATTAATAAAGATTGCACTTTAGCACCCTCTGCTCCTTCGCTCCAAAAAGATTCTGTCGGCTGCATATCGAACTTAGCCATAAATTCCGTGTTGCAATTTGTAATTTGTCTAACTTCTCCAGATTTTGTGTTATAAGAGAATAGCTCAACCGGCATTGTTGATTTCTGTTTCTTGAAGAAAATAAAATCGCCTCTTAATAAAATATCGCCGTTTAAGTTTTCTTTCACTAATTCGGTTACCTTTTTCGAAGCGATATCAAATCTGAAAATTGGTGTAAAAATTTCCTTTTCAGCAGTGAAATAGATCGATTTAGAATCAGCAGACCAAACTACTTCACCTACAGATAAATTGATAGCATCTTTGTAATCCACCGAAGTGCCGGTTGTTCTATCATAAATTATTAAATCCAATTTATCTGCTTCAAAACCTGCACGCTTCATTGATCTAAATGCTATATATTTTCCGTCAGGTGAATAGACCGGCTGATTATCATTACCCTTACTCGAAGAGATTTTTTTCAATTCTGCTGCTGCATTCTTTTTTAATCCGCTAGTGCTAAATGTAAAAACATCATTATTGGTTGAAGTAGCCAGCATCTCGTCTTGATTCATTGTAAGTGCTGCTTCAGAACCATCGGGGGCAATAGAGTAATCTATAGAACCACCTAGAGCAATAGGGGGTACATCATTCTTGCTCTTTAAGGTTATGTCATAATATTCTTTTGTGGTGATATCAAAAACATATAAATGACTTCTCTTTGGTCCTCGCCAATCGTTCCAATGGCGATACATGAGTTCAGTAAATATTTCTGCTTTCACTTTTGATTGTTCTTTTGCTTCATCTTTTTCTTTATTGCATTCTTGTGTTTCGCATTCAGGATAGACACTCGAAACAAATAATAATTTATTTCCATCCTTAGACCAGATATGACCGGAAGTGCCGGTATATAAATCAGTTAATTGCATTTCGTTTTTACCAAAAATATCTGCAACCCATATTTGCCCCTTGAATGAATAAGCAATCTGTTTGCCGTCCGGAGAAAATTTCGGTTCCGATTCGTTTGCGGTAGAATTCATAAAGGGACGGATATTTGTACCATCGCTATTAATCAAATATATATCTGAATTGCCTTTGTTTGATTCCATATCATACGAAGTAATAGTAAAAGCTATGGTTTTGCCATCGGGAGAAACATCATAGGCTCCAATCCTTTTTATTTTCCAAAGGTCTTCCACTGTAAGAGTCCTCTTCTGAGCAATTAATTGTGTCGAGAATAGTATAACTAACAATAAAAGTAATAATCTTTTCATTTTTTCCTCAATTAAATCTTAAAGTAAATTTACTAAAAAAAAGATAAAATATAATGATTTGCTAAACCCTTCTTATTTTGATAATTTTAAATCTTATTTTGACATTAAAATACGAATAATTATGAAATATCCTTTTGCGGAAATTGAAAAGAAATGGCAGGAATATTGGGCAAATAACAAAGTTAATTTGACTGATTTAACCGATATAGAGAAAAAGCTCTACTGTCTTGTAATGTTTATTTATCCATCGGCATCCAAAACTCATTGCGGTCATTGGTATAATTATGCTCCTACGGATTCATGGGCACGATTTAAAAAACTTCAGGGATACAACGTTTTTGAACCAATTGGTTATGATGCATTCGGTCTGCCGGCAGAAAATTATGCTATTAAAACCGGCATCCATCCTTATGACAGTACATTAGAAAATATTGCCGCAATTCGTGAGCAATTAAAACTAATGGGTTGTATGTATGATTGGGATAAAGAATTAATGACTTGTGCTCCGGAATATTATAAATGGAATCAATGGCTCTTCATTCAACTCTTTAAGAAAGGAATGGCATATCGAAAAAATGCACCCGTTAATTGGTGTCCTTCTTGTCAAACTGTTCTCGCTAATGAACAAGTACTTAATGACGGCGGTTGCGAGAGATGCGGAACAACTGTGTTTCAGAAAAACCTTACTCAATGGTTTTATAAAATTACTGATTATGCCGAAGAACTTCTGAAAGGATTAGAAACTATTGATTGGCCTGAAAGAACTAAAACCATGCAAACCAATTGGATTGGTAAAAGCACGGGTGCTGAAGTTAATTTTAAAATTGAGGGACTTGAAGATGTAATTACGGTATTTACTACTCGTCCCGATACTTTATTCGGAGTTACGTATGTAGTGCTCGCTCCCGAACTTCCTTTAGTTGATAAAATTACTAAAACCGAATTTCTTAACGGAGTTAACGAATATAGAGAATCGATCAAATCGTTAACTGAGGTAGAGCGTACTTCAACGGTAAAAGAAAAAACAGGAGTACCAACGGGAAGCTATGCAATTAATCCCGTTAATGGTGAGAAGATTCCTATCTGGATTGCTGATTATGCACTTGCTACTTATGGCACGGGATGCGTTATGGCAGTCCCGGGACACGATGAAAGAGATTTTGAGTTCGCTTCAAAATTCAATCTCCCGATAGTAAAAGTAATTTTAGAAAAAGACACAGCTCCCGATTCGGTTTTAGAAAAAGCATTTACCGATGAAGGCGTAATGATTAATTCCGGGGAATATGATGGAATTAATTCCGAAGAATTTAAGACTCTAATAGTAGAAGAGCTTTCAAAAACCGGCGATGCAAAAGCGAAAATAAATTTCCGGTTGAGAGATTGGTTAATTTCAAGGCAGCGTTACTGGGGCACTCCGATTCCTATTGTCCATTGTGAAAATTGCGGTGAAGTACCCGTGCCCGAAGAACAATTGCCCGTAGAGCTTCCTTATGACGTTAAGTTCACTCCGGGAGGTGGTTCACCTCTTGCAAGTTCCGAAGAATTTATCAATACAACCTGCCCTAAATGCGGAGGAGCTGGAAAGCGTGAAGTTGATACGATGGATACTTTTATGGATTCTTCATGGTATTATCTCCGCTATCTTAATCCTCATTTCGATAAAGGAATGTTCGATCCGGAACTTGCAAATAAATGGACTCCGGTTGATATGTATGTCGGAGGTGCTGAACATACGGTTATGCATTTGCTCTATGCTCGTTTCATACATAAATTTATAAGAGACTTAGGTTTAGTTAATAGTGATGAACCATTTGCAAAACTAATTCATCAAGGCACTATTACAAATAATGGCGCAAAGATGTCTAAGTCCCGTAATAACGTTGTTAATCCAAGTGATTTTACAGCACAAGTAGGGTCTGATGTTTTCAGAATGTATCTGATGTTTATGGGACCTTATGAACTTGGCGGCGATTGGAGCGATAAGGGTATCGTTGGAGTTGATCGTTTCGTTCAACGTATTTATACATTATTTATGAATCATCAAGGTATTGCTAAAATTTCACCTGCTAAAGAATCTTATGAATTAGATTCTTTATCCGAAGGAGAAAAAATTGTTTATAAAAAAATAAATTATGTCATTAGCAAAATTGGCAAAGAGATAGAAGGATTCCATTTTAATGTTGCCGTAGCTCTATTAATGGAATTACTAAACGATGTAACAAAATATTTACCTGATGCAGAAAAAACTTTGCAGACTTATGTATTAGAGCGACTGGCTGTATGCTTAATGCCACTTGCTCCCCATTTAGGCGAAGAGTGCTGGCAGCTCCTAGGTAAAGATACTACTCTAAGCGAAAACCCTGTTTGGTATTCTCACGATGAGAAAGCACTGGTAGTAGAGAATATTACTATTGTAGTTCAGATCAATGGTAAAATCCGCGCAAGATTGGATTTCCCGGCTAATACTTCCGAGGATGAAGTTAAAACCGCTGTATGGAAAGATGAAAAGGTAATTCTAAATACTGAAGGCAAGCAAGTAGTCAAAGAGATGTATGTAAATAATAAAATTTATACAATAGTAGTAAAATAATTTCAGGACTAAAGAAATGTTAGATATCAAATTTATTCGGGAAAATAGTGAATTAGTTAAAGCCGGACTGGCAAGCAAAAATGAATTTAATAAGGTTGATGAACTCCTTGATATAGATAAAAAGAGAAGAGAATTAATCACAAAGACCGAAGAATTAAAATCAAGAAAAAATAAAGTCTCTGCCGATATTGCTAAGATTAAGCGAGAAGGTGGCAATGTAGAGGAATTAATGTCCGAAAGCCGTAAAATTGCCGATGATACTAAATCACTTGATGACGAATTAAAAGAACTTCAGAATAATCTTGATACTATTTTAGCATGGCTTCCTAATCTACCTCATCAGTCCGTCCCGATTGGTAAGAGTGCTGAGGATAATGTGGAATCAAGAAGATGGCTGCCCGATGGTTTCAAGTTTGAGAATGATTTCAAACCATTGGATCACGTTGAGCTCGGTAAAAAATTAAAGATTCTTGATTTCGAAAGGGGAGCTAAAATTTCCGGCTCAGGTTTCCCGGTCTATGTCGGTAAAGGTGCTGCATTAGAAAGAGCATTAATTAATTTTATGCTCAATTATCATATTGAAAATCACGGTTACACTGAAATCATGCCTCCTTTCTTAGTCAATCGCGAATCAATGAAAGGTACGGGACAATTACCTAAGATGGCAGAGGATATGTACACCTGCGAGAAAGATGATCTATTCCCGATTCCGACTGCAGAAGTACCTATTACTAATCTTCATCGTGATGAAGTTCTTTCAGAAAAAGAATTGCCTATTTATTATGTTGGTTATTCAGCATGTTTTAGAAGGGAAGCAGGTTCTTATGGAAAAGATTCCAAAGGTTTCCTCAGAGTGCATCAATTTAATAAAGTTGAAATGGTTAAGTTCGTTAAGCCCGAAACTTCTTATGATGAACTTGAGAAATTAGTAGTTAATGCCGAAGCAATATTAAAAGAATTAAAAGTACCTTATCGCATTTTATTATTATGCACGGGGGACTTAAGTTTCTCGGCTGCTAAATGCTACGACATTGAAACATGGTCGCCCGCTGAAAATAAATGGCTCGAAGCTTCTTCTTGCAGCAATTTCGAAAGTTTCCAAGCTCGAAGAGCTAATATTAAATTTAGAAATGATGATAAAAAATTAGAATTTGTTCACACATTAAATGGTTCCGGTCTTGCTACAAGTAGATTGATGGTTTCGATTTTAGAAAATTATCAAACTCCAGAAGGAAAAATAATTGTTCCTAAAGCTTTACAGCGTTATACCGGATTTGAAATTATTGATTAACTGTTTTAAGAAAGATTAATGAATGCAAAGTCTCTTTGCCTTAAAAAAATATTTTTTACGATATAAATCGAAGCTCGCCTTTGGAATTCTCTTTATACTACTTTCCAATTTCGGGCAGGTTTATATCCCTATTATCCTAAAAAACACGATTGATGAACTTCAACAGAAAGTTACAATTGAACTAATTATTCAGAATGTACTTTTAATAGTCGGGACTGCTTTAATCAGCGGTATATTCCGGTTCTTTATTCGTCAAACTATCATAGTAATTTCACGAGAAATTGAATATGATGTGAGACAGGATTTTTGGGAACACATCCAAAAACTTCCGTTAAGATTTTTCCAAAATAATTCCACTGGCAATATCATGGCGCATGCCACTAATGATATTAGTGCCGTTAGGATGTTCGTCGGTCCATCGGTGATGTATGCTATCGATACGGTAACAAAATTTTCAATTGTGCTTGCCATTATGTTCACTATAAGTCCTATACTTACAGGGTTCACTTTAGTACCATTGCCATTTATCTCAATTCTTGTCTATATACTCAGTAAGAAGATTCATAAAAAATATAATGCAATTCAAGAAAAATTCTCCGAGATAACCACGGTAGCACAGGAAAATTTTTCGGGTATAAGAGTTGTCAAATCTTATGTCCGAGAGGAATACGAAATTGAAAAATGGAAAATCTCGAGCCGTGAATATTTTGAAAAGAATTTAGAGAAAGTAAAATTGCAAGCGATGTTCCAACCGGTATTGTATTTGACGGCGGGTCTTTCTACTATTATTGTAGTTTGGATTGGCGGTGGAATGGCTATTGAAGGAACAATTACTCTAGGTGAGATTCTTGCCTTTGTTGTTTATCTCGGTCTCTTAATCTGGCCTATGATTGCTTTTGGATGGGTGGCTAATATGGTTCAGCAGGCAAGCGCAAGTATGAAAAGAATTCAAAAAATTCTTAATGAAAAGTATGAGATTTCTGATTCCGGATTGACCGATTATTCGATTACAAATATTGCGGGGGATATTGAATTTAGAAACGTAAGCTTTAGATTTAAGGCAGATTTACCATTGGTATTGAATAATATATCGCTAAAAATTCCTCATGGTGCCACTGCTGCATTTGTTGGTTCTACCGGTGTGGGTAAAACTTCTCTAATAAATCTTATTCCTCGGCTTTATGATACTACTTCCGGCGAAGTTCTAATCGATGGACTCGATGTAAGAAATATTCCGCTGAATGTTTTAAGGGAGAACATAGGTTTAGTTCCTCAGGAAGCATTCCTCTTTTCCGATACATTAGAAAATAATTTAGCCTATGGTGGGAAGAAAATTCCATTGGAAAAAATTTCGGATATATCAAAGCTGAGTAAAGAAGTTGCTTCATTCCCATTAGGTTTTCAAACAGTATTAGGTGAAAGGGGAATTACACTTTCGGGCGGACAAAAACAAAGGTCGGCTCTTGCTCGTGCTCTAGCAATTGATCCTAAAATTCTTATCCTCGATGATTCATTCTCCGCAATCGATACTCATACTGAAGAAGAGATACTCATAAAACTAAAAGAATTTATGAAAGATAGAACAAGCATTATTATTAGTCATAGAATCTCGACCGTTAAAGATGCGGATATAATTTTCGTTCTTGAAGATGGAAAGATAGCAGAAGAAGGGAAGCATAATGAACTTGTGGAATTAAACGGAATTTATGCAGAACTTCATAATAAACAATTATTAGAAGAAGAATTAAAAGAACTTAATTAAATAGAAAGCAAAAGTTAGATGGCAGACCAGCATAAAGACGATGAAATATTAGGTAAAGCGTACGATTCAAAATTAATGAAGCGGTTGCTCGAGTATATAAAGCCATATAAAAAATATGTAGCTCTAGCTATTATTCTAAATATATTAGTAGCTGCTTTGGGTCCTGTCCGCCCTTATCTTGTTCATATCGCCATTGATGAAAGTATTGTTCAGAAAGATTATAATACACTTTTGAATATTACTCTTTTGCTGCTTCTCTCTTTAATCTTTCAGGCAGTAGTTCAGTTTTTCTTAACCTATTATACTGAGTATATGGGGCAGAAGATTGTTTATGATCTTCGCGTTAAACTCTTTTCGCATGTACAAAAATTAGCCTTAAAATTCTTCGATAAAACACCAGTAGGCAGGACCGTTACACGCGTTACAAATGACGTTGAATCTCTTAACGAAATGTTCTCCTCGGGAATCGTTACCGTATTTAGCGATGTGTTTACGATTATCTGGATATTTATATTTATGTTCTATATGTCGTGGGATTTATCATTAGTTACTCTTGCGGTTTTGCCTGTATTGATTTACGCTACATTTTTATTCCGAAGAAAAGTAAGAGAAGCATATCGGGATACACGGTTTCATCTAGCGCGGCTTAATTCTTATATGCAAGAGCATGTAACGGGTATGAATATCACACAAATATTTTCAAAGGAGAAAGAAGAATTAAACAAATTTTCAGGTATTAATAACGATCATAAAATTGCAAATATAAAATCGATCTTCTATTATGCGATCTTTTTCCCTGGAGTGGAATTATTAAGTTCCATTGCTATTGCTCTTATTATCTGGTATGGCGGAGGGAAGTATTTAGAAAATACAATGACTCTCGGTATCCTTTTCGCATTTATTCAATATACAGAGATGTTTTTTAGACCTATCCGCGATCTCTCCGAAAAATATAATATTCTTCAATCTGCGATGGCTTCTTCGGAGAGAATTTTTAAATTAATGGATGATGATACTTTCGTTAAGAATGTAGATAATCCTAATACTATAAATAATGTTAATGGAAGAATCGATTTTAAAAATGTATGGTTTGCATATAATGATGATAATTATGTTCTCAAGGATATAGATTTTTCGATAGATCCGGGGCAGACTGCCGCAATTGTCGGTGCCACCGGAGCAGGTAAAACATCCTTAATTAATATCTTAACACGATTCTACGATATTCAAAAAGGGTCTATTTTATTGGACGGAATGGATATTAGCAAACTCGATAAACGAGAATTAAGAAAACATATTTCAATTGTTCTTCAAGATGTATATCTATTTTCGGGTACGGTTAAGTCCAATATCTCTCTTGGTTCTAAAGATATTTCAGATGAAGATATTATCAACGCAGCAAAGGTTGTTGGCGCCGATAAATTTATTTCATCCCTTCCAAATGGATATAATGAGGAAGTAAAAGAGAAAGGCGCCACTTTAAGTGTGGGACAGAAGCAATTAATTTCTTTTGCCAGAGCACTTGCTTATAATCCGCAAATACTTATATTAGATGAAGCAACTTCTAGTATTGATACAGAAACAGAAATTATTATCCAAAACGCTATCGAAAAACTTCTCAAAGGAAGGACTTCGATAGTAATTGCACATAGACTTTCGACTATACAAAATGCCGATAAAATTATTGTTATGCATAAAGGCGAAGTAAGGGAAATTGGTACACATCAGGAGCTTTTGACAAAGAAAGGAATTTATTACAAGTTATATCAGCTTCAATATAAAGACCAAGAAATTACAAAAACCGCATAGGAGTAAATATGTCTAAAAAAAAGTTTATGACTCTTCCGCGTCATATTCTCGAAGGAGAAAAAGATCATCCCGAAGCTACTGGCGAACTCTCAGCTATTTTGAATCAAATTGGACTTGCATGTAAACTCATATCTTTAGAAGTAAATAAAGCAGGTCTTGCTGATATTATTGGTTATTCCGGCGGCACTAATGAATCCGGTGACGAACAAAAAAAACTTGATATGTTCGCTCATGAAGTCTTAATCAAGGCACTCGATCATATCGGTCATTTTTGTGTCTTCGCATCCGAAGAAGAAGATGATATTATACATCTTCCATCCCATCAACAAATCGGTAAATACGTTCTATTATTCGATCCTCTCGATGGAAGCTCTAATATTGATGCTAATGTAAGTATAGGAACGATATTTTCTATTTATAAACGTGTCTCGCCCGATGGCACTCCGGGACTTTTATCAGATTGCCTTCAGGAAGGTTATAAACAAGTTGCTGCGGGATATGTTGTATATGGCTCCAGCACTATTTTTGTTTATACTGCCGGTCATGGGCATGGTGTACACGGCTTTACTTTAGACCCCGCATTCGGCGAATTTATTCTCTCGCATGATAATATTAAAATTCCCCCTCACGGTAGAATTTATTCGGTTAACGAAGGTAATTATTTCCATTGGAATAAAGGTTTAAAAAACTATATAAAATATCTGCAATCAAATTTATTTGAAGGGAAACCTTTTCAAGGAAGATATATAGGTTCAATGGTTGCGGATGTCCATAGAACTCTTTTATATGGCGGTATATTTATGTATCCCGGCGATAAAAGAAATCCTAAAGGAAAGTTACGATTAGTATATGAATGCAATCCAATAGCATTCATTATTGAAGAAGCTGGTGGTCTTGCTATAAATGGTAAAAGAAGAATTCTTGAACTGACTCCTACTTCTTTACATGAAAGAACCCCTGTTTATATGGGCAGTAAAGAGGATGTGGAATTAGTTCAAAAATTCATGTCCGATGAAGACGATTAAACTAAAGAAGCTTCTTTTAATTTTTCGTTAATTTTAGTTACTAAATCATCTTTTGATATATTCTCAAATCTGATTTTAGCGGATGAAATTACTGTCTCGGGTCCGTCTCCTTCACCTTTTAAGAATTTATATAAATTGAATGTGAGACGCACTCGTTCATTCTTAATCGGTATATATTCGCTCAATGATTCGATTATTGTATCTATCTTGCTTTCTAATGAATCCACATTAGCAGGTTTGAATCCTGCAGCCGGTAAAGTTGTCATTTAATCTCCTTTTTTATTTCTTAAAAATAAGTATAGGTTTTCTATATAACAAACGCCTAATTTTATTTATTTTTGTTACTTAACTATTCGGTGGCTATGTCAGATGTAAAGAAAATATTGATTATTCGTTTAAGTGCTCTTGGCGATATTCTTCTTACTACTCCCGTAATCAGAAGTCTCAAAAATAAATATCCTGATTCCGAAATCGATTTTTTGCTCAAGAGAGAATATTCCGATACCTTAAAATATAATCCTTATATTAATAATCTATTGTTTTTCGGTGATAAATATTATCAAGCGAACTATGATCTGATTATTGATTTGCAAAATAACCACTCGAGTAAAAAAATAATCTCCAAGCTAAAAGCGATGAGAGGGAAAACTAAAGTATATCGCTTCAATAAGCCCCAATTAAAGAAGTTTATGCTCGTCAATTTTAAAATAAATTTATACAAAGAGATTTTGCAAATACCTGAAATGTACGCAGCATCGATACCGGATTTAAAACTTGATGATAAGGGGCTCGATCTATTCTTAGGAGACTATGGTTATGTTGAATTAGAAAAGGGAGAGTATATCGGCATTGCTCCCGGTTCTCGTCATTTTACAAAACGATATCCTCTTAATTATTTCGCAGAATTAGGGAATCTCCTTTCTTCCGGAGGATTTAAGATCCTTATTTTCGGCGGTTCATCAGATAAAATTATTTGTAGAGAATTAGAAAATAGAATACCCGATTCGATTAATTTATGTAACGAAAATCAATTATTATTAACCGGCAGATATATGAATGAATGTAAACTGGTTATTACAAATGACTCGGGATTAATGCATGTTGCCTCTGCATTGCAAAAACCTGTTATTGCTCTTTTTGGCTCTTCGGTTAGGGAATTTGGTTTTGCTCCTTATAAGACTAAAAATTTATTGTTAGAAAATAATTCTTTATCTTGCAGACCATGCAGTCATTATGGTAGGGAAGAGTGCCCCAAAAAACATTTTAATTGTATGATGAAATTAATTCCGTCATTAGTGTATCAAAAAACAATCGAATTTATGGAAATCTAATGTCAAAAATCTGGATTATTATTTATAATGTATTCATTGTACCAATATTCAAACTATTCTTTTGGCTTGGTCCATTATTTAATCAAAAGATTAAAATGGGAGTGTCCGACAGAGAAAAATTATTTGAAAATCTGATTCTTAATCTTGCGGGAAGCGACCGATCAAAAAAAATGATTTGGTTTCATTCATCATCAATGGGTGAATTTGAACAAGCTAAACCAATTATTGAACAACTTAAGAAAAAATATAATATAAATATTTTTGTAACGTTTTTTTCTCCATCCGGTTATCGTAATTCACTTAAGTATCCTTATCTTGATATCATTTCATATTTGCCTATCGATACTAGAGAAAATGCTCAAAGAATACTTAATCTCGTCAGACCAAATCTCGTAATCTTTATGAGATATGATTTTTGGCCCAATCTCTTATGGGAACTCGATAAAAGAGCAATACCTCACTTTATTGTTGATGCTACAATGAAAGAATCGAGTAAAAGAAAATTACCTATACTTCTCAACTTTCATAAATTTTTATTCAAGGGATTTACCAAAATATTAACTGTATCTGAACTCGATAAGAAAAATTTTCTGGATTTTGAGATTAATAAAGATATTGTTAATTCGGTAGGTGATACTCGGTTCGATCGTGTTTATCAAAAAAGTTTAGCAGCTAAAAATAAAAAGTTATTCAAAGATGGTTTGTTCGGCGATAAACAAATTTTTGTTATCGGTAGTTCTTGGGAAAGCGATGAGGAAGTTGTTCTTCCGGCCGTAATTAAACTTCTACAAAATGATCCCTCGGTGATTGTATTCATTGCACCTCATGAACCGACAATAATGCATCTTGAAAGATTAGAGCATTCTTTGATGAATAAAGCAACTTCAATTCGGTTCTCATTCCTGAACAATTATCAAAATGAGAAAGTTATTATCATTGATTCTATCGGAATTTTACTTACTTTATATTCTTATGCAGATGCGGCTTATGTAGGTGGCAGTTTTAAGCAGGGAATTCACAATGTTCTCGAGCCCGCAGTCTATGGAATCCCTGTAATTTTTGGCTCGAAAATTGAAAACTCTCAAGAGGCACTCAAACTTGTTGAACTAAAAGGTGCTAAAGTGATTTATAATAGAAGAGATTGTTACCGTACTGTTAGATCAATTTTTAGTGATTCTCAACTAAAAGAAAGAATGGGTACAATCTGCAAAAACTACGTATTAGAAAATATAGGAGCAACGGATAAAATTATTTCTGAAATTAATAAATATATTTAGCAGTTTTCAAAATTAAAATGAATAAAGATAGTGTTATCGAAAATATTTCAACTGACGATCAATTAAAGCAGTTTTTCAATTCGCTTCCGCTCGGTATTATCTTTTTTCAAAAGGACTGGAAAATATCGTTCATTAATAAAAATTTTTTCCGTTTCCCCGGCGTTATTCAATATAGCTCAGATCTTATTCTAGGTAAATCAATTCTAGAACTTCCATTATTCGAAAGAACCGACTTGAACGAGAAATTAAATGCGCTTCAATTTGCCGAGGATTTTGAGTTCGCCTTTTTCAAAAAACCTACTGCTAAAGGAGGTTCTTTTTCCGTAATTGTTAAAGGCGTTTCTATCTTTCTTAGTACCGAGTTCCAAGGCGGCGTTCTTATTGTAGAAGATATTAAAATCGATAAACCCGATTCTACTGAATTAATTAATGCCAATGATTATCTTATCTCTGTTATTGATTCATTCTCCGATTATTATATGAT
>CALDDL010000217.1 GCA_937936675.1 uncultured bacterium | reverse complement strand
AAGACAATTAAACTGCAAAAACTTAAAGCTTTGTTAACATTTATATAACATTCTTTAATTGATTTTAGAGTGCCCAATAAATAGATTAATATATTATATTTTTTAAATAACCTAAAAAAACGGTGAGGAAATGTTAAAGTTCTTAACGCCAAAAGAAGATAAGTATTTTGAATATTTTAATGATATGATTGCCAATGTAAATGAAATGGCGCAATTATCAAAAACAATATTCATGTCAAGTCAATATGAATTTGAAACTGCCGCAAAAATTAAATCGCTAGAAAAACGATGCGATGAAATGGCAACGAAAATAATAAAAAAATTAGACAAATCATTTATAACGCCTTTCGATAGAGAAGACATATTACAATTAACCAAACGTATTGAAAATGTTAGTGATGTTATTAATGATGTAGTAACACGCTTAGAGATTTACAATGTAACGGAAATAGTTGAGAGTGCAGATAAGCTAAGTGAGATAATTGCACTTCAAGTAAAAGAGCTAGGTATTGCTATAAATGACTTAAAAGAAAGAACGAAATCTTTGAATGAAAGCAAGATCGTAAGAGATTTAGAAGAGCAGGCGGATGTAGTTTACCGTGAAGCAATCAGAAAATTATTTTTAACGGAGAAAGACCCGATAAAATTAATAAAGCACAAAGAGATACTCGATTTATTAGAGCATGGTGTAGATAAATGCCAGTTGGTAGCTAATACAATAATTACAATTTTCGTTAAAAATAGTTGATAATATGGAATATATTTTTCCCTTAATAATAATTTTGATGGCATTGATATTCGATTTTTATAATGGAATGAACGATGCGGCAAATTCAATAGCAACAGTAGTATCCACGCGCGTATTAACGCCATTGCAAGCAGTCATTTGGGCGGCATCTTTTAATTTCTTAGCTGCTTTTATTTTTGGTGTTCACGTAGCAAACACAATCGGCAAGGGTATTGTCGATGCTAATATAATCGATAATTTTGTAATCTTTTCCTGCGTATTAGGAGCAATAGTTACAGCCGGTACTGCAACTCACTTAGGAATGCCTATAAGCGTTTCTCATAGTTTAATAGGTGGATTAGCAGGTGCTGCAGTCATAAAGGCAGGTCCAAGTGTTTTAATTGCTTCAGGGCTCACAAAAATTGTAATTTTTATTTTTCTTGCACCTATACTCGGAATGGTAATTGCAATAATTGTTTCTATCATTACTTTATGGATTGTAAAAGATATGCGACCAAGAAAAGTAGATAATTATTTTAGGAAACTTCAATTAGTTTCTGCCGGTATATATAGCTTAAGCCATGGAACAAATGATGCTCAAAAAACGATGGGTATAATTGCTTTGGTACTTTTTACTAATGGATTTCTTCCCGAGTTCGGAGTACCGTTTTGGGTAATAATGGTAAGTTATTCGGTTATTGCAGCGGGCACACTGATCGGCGGATGGAAGGTAATCAAAACTCTTGGTATGAATATGACAAAGCTTTCTCCATTCGGGGGATTCAGCGCAGAAACATCGGCTGGCTTAACTATCTTAGTAGCTTCCGAATTCGGAATTCCTGTAAGTACAACACATACTATTACAGGTTCAATTGCAGGCGTTGGTATTATAAAAGGTATGAGTGCCATTCGTTGGGGCGTGGCTCGTAATATTATGTGGGCTTGGATACTTACCATTCCTACTTCTGCTTTCTTCGCTATCTTAGCTTATTTTGCTTCTACTTACTTCTATCAGCTAATAAAATAATATATAATTATTTCAGCAGCTCCAGCTTTTTCGTCTCCGAAAAAGTTGGAGTTGTAATTTTATAAAAATATACTCCACTCGAAAAACTTTCGCTATTAAAAACTAATTCATGCAGCCCTGCATTTTGAAAACCGTTATAAACATTTTCAACCAGCTCGCCGATAGTATTGAAAATCTCAATTTTTATGAAGTTTTCTTTCGGAAGATAATATTTGATAATAGTACTCCCATTAAAAGGATTAGGATAATTTTGGTATAATTTAAAATCAGTCGGAATATTATCTTCGGCTGCAACATGAGTGGGATTAAATTTAGATTTTATAATATTTCTTAGCTCTGGTCTTGTACCGTCATAACCTAATGCCCAAATACCGATTCCGCCGAGATTCTTTGTCAAGGCATAATCCATTTTCAAACCAAGACTATATTCATCATCAATCCAATTTTGAATTATATAATCTCCGTCAACAAATTTATACCAAGTGCTTTTAGTTTGTTCATTAAAAAACCTTTGAGCAAATGGAGGCATAAATGGGATATCTTGAAAATATGTAGATGCGATATAATTATTAAATGAAGCTGTATCGGAATACGGTTTCACGGTTGCGAAAGCGTTCTCTGAATTAGTCCTCCATGCATTACCATAAAAAGGCAAAGCAAGAACAACTTTTGAAGGATTAAAAGCTATAACATTTGCATAATCACTTTCAATGCTTCGTTTAACAGTAAAATTTAATCCTTCTAATGGAGAAGTGGGTGCAGTAAAATCGCTCCAACTTCCATAATAATCATAAGCCATCACGATTATATAATCAGAGTATGCAGAAAGGTAAGAAAAATTCCATTTGTTTCTTAGATTTATTGGAGGTAAGGCAATTGATATTTCATATTTAGAATCAGCCGCTTTTGCTTTTGTAAAAAGCTGATTCATAAAATTATTCATCGGAGCACCTTTATCTTCATCATAAAGTCCTTCGAAATCGATATTAATTCCATCGAGGGAGTTGTCTTTAAGAATCTTTATTATATTATCGATCATTATCGAAGTAACCGAAGAAGAATTGAGAATAGACTTAAGCTCATCAGGATTAAAATTAGTAAGTGAGAAAATAATTTTTATGTTCTTAGCTCTTGCTTTGGCAAATATCGGATTCCATTTTGAGCTCCAATAATCAATATATTTTATTGAACCATCGGGAAGTGCCTCAAAAGAAAAAGGTGATAGATGTGTAATGGTTTCATAATCGATTTTTAAATTAGCAGTATCTATTATTTCCCATGAAGGAAGATATCCGAAAACAATTTTTTTGCTTTGAGCATTAATTGATACCAAAGCAAAAACCGAAAGAATAAATAAAATTTTTTTCATAAAGAGAAATTTAAGCAATTGGTATAGTAAATGAAAAAGTTGTTCCTTTGGCAATCTCACTATCTACAGATATTTCTCCGCCCGATTTTATTATCAATTCCTTAATGAGGACTAGCCCGAGACCAGTCCCCGATTCATTCTCGGTACCTTTATTTGTAATGTGAGAATCGATATTAAATAATTTTGCTTTAGTTTCATTATCTATTCCAATTCCATTATCTGAGACCATAATTTTAGCAAATTTTCCTGCGATAGTTGAATTGATAATAATCTCGCCATGTCTCGGAGTAAATTTAATTGCATTGGAAATAAGATTTTGTAAAATAGAATTTAACATATTTTCATCAGCATATACCATTAATTCAGGATCGGTATTATTAGTAAATTTTATATTCTTTGCACTAAGATTTCCGATAAATAAAAGATGAATTTCATCAATGACATCATTAAGAGGAATAGGAGCTGGAGAAAAATCATAATTGCCGGTTTGAACACGCGCCCAGTTAAGTAAATTTTCCAATAGATTATAAGTTTTCTTTATTGATAAATTTAGCGCATTACTTATATCAATAATTTCCTCTTTTGATAGAGTATCACATTCTTTCTTTAACATATCCGATAATCCTAAGAAACCATTAAATGGACCTCTTAAATCATGTGCAATAATAGAGAAGAATCTATCCTTGCTTGAATTACTTTTCTTAAGTTCCTTATTCAATTTTTCTAATTCTGAAGTCCTTTCTAATACAAGTTCTTGAAGTGTATCTTTTTGTTCTTGAATGAGTCGAATGCGATACCATAAAACAAAATAAACTAGAGAAATAATCAGAAAAAGAGAAATTGAAATAAACCACCAAGTTTTCCAGTATGGAGGAAGGATAATTACCGTCAGAGTGGCACCTTCATTATTAAGTAAGCCGTCATTATTTGTGGCTATTACTCTAAATATATATTCGCCGGGATTAAGGTTTGTATAAGTTGCGCTTCTGTTATTTCCGGAATTTATCCATCGGTCATCAAAATTTTCCATCTTATATGAATAATGATTCTTAACAGGTGCAACATAATCGAGAGCCGCAAAATCGAAAGTAAACATATTCTCATTATGTTTTAATACCAAAGTATCTGTAAGTTCAATCGCTTTATTTAAAATCTTTCTATCATTTATAAAAACATTAGGAGTAACTTCATTATTGAAGATTTTAAAACCCGTAATCCTTACTACCGGAGTATTTTTATTAGTAATAATCTTCTGCGGATAGAAAGAATTATATCCTTCGATACCACCAAAAAATAATTCTCCGCTCGGACTTTTATAATAAGCGTTGGAATTGAATTCATTGGATTGAAGACCATCTTGCTGAAGGTAATTTGTAAAAGTTTTTTTCTCGGGATTGAACATAGACAATCCAAAATTTGTGCTAATCCATAAATTCCCAAAATTATCTTCGAGGATACCATAAATAACGTTATTGGGAAGACCATCTTCAGCGGTGAATCTCTTAAAAGATTTTTTCTCTCGATCGAAAAGATTCAGTCCATTTCCATTTGTGCCAATCCATAATCTTTTCTTGCTGTCTTCAAAAATAGTTTTAATATGATTATTACTAATTGAATTAGGTATTAGCTTATCGAAAGTAAACCTGGAAAAAGTTTTTGTATCTTTATTAAAAAGATTAAGCCCGCCGAGATTAGTTCCCACCCAAATATTGCCATAAGAATCTTCAAAAATTTTTGTTACTGATTTGGGACCAATGGAAGTTGTATCGAGCGGAATATTATGAAAAAATTCTGTTTTTTCATTTAAGAGATTTATAGTAAATAAACCTCTTTCGGTTCCAACCCATAGGTTGTGATCCTTATCGCTATAAAGTGAATAGATATAAGAACCGTACTCATCAATAGTTTGTTTTTTCTTAAATGGGCGGTTATTGATTTTACCGGAAACCAAATCTAATTTTATGATTCCATTACCTTCAGTACCAACCCACAAAATCTTACCTTTATTATGGAAATCTTCTTCCATGGAATAAATATTTGGATTTACTAAAGAATAACCTTTGGGGCTATTATTCGAGTAATAAAAATGATTATTTGTTATTCTATTAAATTTTTCAATTCCCTTATATCCGCCGACATAGATATTATTCTTATTATCTTCAAAAAAAGTTCTCACACTTTGGATTTTCAAACCTGTTTTATTATTCACTAGATTAAATCGATTTGTATAAGGGTTGTAGCGGCTAATACCGTCTCCTGTGGTGCCGATCCAAACTAAACCTCTTTTATCGGCATAGATACAATATACCGAAGGAGTTAATGATGTGAAAGTAGATTCATTGTTTTGCCTAGGGCTTACTACTTTGCCCGTTTGAGGATTAATAATAGCAGTGCCCCATCCGAGTCCTCCAATCCAAAGGTCTCCTTTATTATCTTGTGCCATTGCATAAACGTTAATCGGATACTGTTCCTTTGGCACATCTACTAGATCTGGAAAATATTGTTTTTCGCCGGTAATATAGTTATATGTATAAAGACCGATTGCAGTCCCAATCCAAATTTTATTAAAATCGTCTTCTAAAAAAGCATTAACTGAATTTTCTCTTATTGTTCTATCTTGGTATGTATATCCCTCAAAATGAGTAAATGAATTATTATATGTATTGAGATAAAATATTCTACCGGTGGAAGTACCTACTAAAATTTTGCCTGCTTTAGTTTTGAATATAGTTCTAATATAATTCCCATCGCTTGGATTTCCTAATGCCTTAGGATATAGTACCTTAAATTGATTTTTATTGTGATTGAATTTAACTAAACCTTTATTTGTACTGAAATATACGATCTCTTCATTATCTTCTTTATTAATAAAGATGGTATATACAGCATTAATTTCTAATTTTGTTTCGTTGTTTTTTAGAGACTGGATTTGGATAAACCGATCCTCTCCCCTTAAGTAAAGGTTAAGTCCATCTGCAGTGCCCACCCAAATATCGCCTTTTGAGTTTTGCTGAAAACAATAAATCCAATTATCTGAAATTGAGGTAGGATCAGATAATTTATTTTTATATATCTTGAAATTATAGCCATCATAACGGTTAAGTCCATCGTGAGTTCCAAACCAGATAAAACCTAGATTATCCTCCATGATACATCTTACTGAACCTTGAGAGAGACCATCCTTAATAGATATCTGTTCAATCCTTAGTTTATCCGATTGTGAAAACAATAAGGTGGGGATTATTATAAATAATAAAATTCGGCCGGTTAAGGGTAATATTTTTGATTTTATTAACAAGGGATAACCATTACACTGCAATTTAGAGTTTTTTAAATGAAAGTCAATGCAAAAAAAAAGCCGGGTTTCCCCGGCTAAATTTTATAAACCGAGTTCTTTTATTATATGAGTAGCTCCGCCGATTTTTTCCGTTACCCATAAAACATAACGGATATCAACGCCAATCGAACGGCTATATGATTCATTCCAAGCAAAATCATTAATAGTTGCTTCAAAAGCTCTATCGAAATTTACACCTATTAAGTTGCCATAAGCATCCATTATAGGGCTGCCGGAATTTCCACCGGTCGTATCCATATTATAAAGAATGGCTACGGGCATCTCTTTTGTTTTCTTATCAGCATATCTTCCGAAATCTTTTTTATCGTATAACTCTTTTAGTTTTGCAGGAATTGCAAAATCAGCTTCACCCGAAAGTGATTTTTCTATTACACCATTCAAAGTAGTAATTGGTGAATAATAAACCGCATCCTGTGGGTTATATCCTTTGATATATCCATAGGTTAATCTAAGTGTGCTATTTGCATCGGGAATAAAATTAGTTTTCTTCCATTCCATTTTTGCATCAATTAATTGAGCAAATAATTTATTCAGATTACCTTCTACTTCTTCGGATGTAAGCGAAATCTTATCGTTTTGCTCTCTTAATTCGAATGCAAAATTAATTAATGGGTCATTAAGGGCTTTTAGTTCAGATACACTCTTTGTTGTAAGTTCCTTAAAATAAGAATCATCCATTATTTTAGAACTATAGATAGTATTATCGACAAAGTCAGATATATCCTTACCAGAAGAAGCGAGATTGGATACCGCTGTAACTTTTTCGCCTTCCTTTTGAGCCATAGCATCATTTAACATCTTAATAAGAATTTTCTTCTCGATATCTTTATAGTAATTGGCTTTTAGATAATTTAATCTACCAAGAGTGGAATTGATATTTTTATCCATATAAGCATTACTTCTTTCGGCATCGGGTTTCTCTTTCTCCATAGCATATCCCGTTACAAAAGAAGCCATTTGAAGTGGAGTGGAAAATCCATTTACGTTACGCAACCATAACTGTGCTTCGGCAAATTTAAACATCTTTTCATAGTTCTCATTAATATCTTTTAATACGTTTCCATACTTTGCATTTAGCTCAGGTTTTGAATCGATAAATTTCTGAAGTTCTTTCTCTTCATTTTGTTTCTGTTCAATGATGTTTATTCTCTTTAGACCTTGTATCTTGCCTTTAAAATTCTTTTCGGTATTAGCAAGACCCTTTACTCTCGAAGCGGTTTTTAGCTTCAATTCAGGATCGTTTTTAGCTGCTTCTAAAGTTGTATTGATAGCATATTCATATAATTCAGAAGTGAAAGGAAGTAAATATTCTTTCTGATACTCGAGATATTGAGATGGACGGTGGCGGAATGTGCGTCCGGGATATCCTAGAATAAAAGTAAAATCACCCTCTTTTACTCCGTTAGGATTAACCTTTAGGTGTTTTTTTGGATGGAACGGAACGTTATCCTTTGAGTAGGGAGCTGATTTGCCGTCAGGACCAACATAAGCTCTCATGAAAGAGAAATCGCCAGTATGACGAGGCCATACCCAGTTATCGGTTTCACCGCCGAAATTACCGATTGATTGTGGCGGAGCGAAAACTAATCTTACGTCTCTTAGAGTAAGATATTTGAATAAGACATAAGTTTTTCCTGCAAACATTTCAGAAACTTCTGCAGTGATTGAGTTCTGAGGATCGTTTGCGGCATCTGCTATCTCTTTCATTGTCTTTCCGATAGTTCTATTGCGTTCTACGGGATCAGTGATGTTTTCAACTGATTTTAATACCTTAGCGGATACATCTTCATAAGATTCGGTAATCTTAACGAAATTGCCCTGAGCAGGAATTTCTTCCTCTAATCCTTTAGCATAGAATCCATTTTCGAGATAATTTTTTTCGGTTGTGCTTGCAGCAGCTATTGCTCCGAATGCGCAATGGTGATTTGTGATTATAAGACCATCGGGCGAAACAAATGAACCGGTGCATCCGCCGATATTTACAAGTGCATCAATTAGACTCACGCCATTTGGATTATATAGATCTTTTGGACTGATCTTCAATCCGGCTTTTTTCAAATCAATTTTATGAATTTCGCTTAATGGGAACATCCCTTCTTCGGGTGTTGCCGGCATTAATCCTAATACTACCGTCAGTATTAATCCGATAAATATTGATTTAAATACAAGGTTGGTTTTTTGGTGCTTCATCTTCTCCCCAATTAGTTTCAGTGAATCTTCAAATCTATAAATAATCGCTATTAAATTAAAGCAAATAGGGAACTATTTTCTCGTCACTTCGATTATACTAGAAAAAGAAAGAAAAAATGTACGATTATATTATTATCGGTTCAGGTTATGGTGGATTAAGCAGTGCAGCATTATTGGCTAATTCCGGATTTAAGGTGCTTTTGCTTGAGTCTCACGTTTATATCGGAGGATGTGCTTCTTATTATAAAAGAGATAATTTCACGTTTGATGTAGGGGCTACTACTCTTTCTGCTGCTGCGGAAAACCGTCCTATGGGTCAACTTTTTAAGATGCTTGATATTAAACCAAATCTTAAGAAGATGGAAATTGGTCTGGTAGTTAAAATGGATGGGAATGAACTACTTAGATTTGCGGATAAAGATAAATGGATTGAATCTGCCGGAAATTATTTCGGGAATAAAAAAGAAGAAAAAATATGGAATAAAATTTATAATACCGAGGCGATGGTGTGGGATTTTGTTATGAATAATTATGCTATCCCTCCAACTTCAATTAAAGAAGCAGTCTCATTAATAAAATTATCTAATTTTAAATACTCTGGATTAATTCCAGCAGCATTTAATAGTCTTGAATCATTTGTACCGAAAGCGGCTATTAATAATAAAAATTACTATCGCTTTTTGAGTGAACAGTTATTAATTACTTCACAGAATAGCATGGAAGATACACCATATCTAACTGCCGCAATGGGATTGGCTTATCCTTCGGAAACATATTATCCTTATGGAGGCATGAAATCGGTCGCTGATCTTATTAATAAAAAATTTATTCAATCAGGTGGAGAAATAAAATTTAAGAACCGGGTAAGTAAAATAGAGATTGAAAAAGAAGGGTATAAAATCAGTACCGCAAAGGGGGATGTATATCATTCAAAGGGAGTTATTTCTAATATTCCAATTTGGAACTTAGGAATAATTATAGAAGGAAAAGAAGCAGAATATTTTAGAAAAAAAGCAAAATATTTTGATTCGGCTTGGGGTGCTTTTACGATTAATTTTGCTATTGAATCGAATTTTTCAACTCCATCTGCTTATTATCAAGTTCATACAAAAGAGAAAATTCCTTACTCGCATGGCAATTCAATGTTTGTTACTTTTTCAGAACCCGATGATTTTGAACGTGCACCGGATGGATGGAAGACGGTTTCAATTTCCTTTCATACTGATGTAGATGATTGGGAACTTGAAGACTATGAAGATTATGATAATAGAAAAAAATTGGTTACGATAAAACTTTTGGAGGAATTTGATTTCAATTTCCCGGAGTTCTCCGATTGCAAAAAAATCTTTATCCTAAGTGGAACACCAAACACATTTGAGTTCTATACTAAAAGATATAGAGGTTATGTAGGGGGTATCCCACATTCATTAAAAAAATCATTAATGAACATGCCTCCGAATAAAACGATGTTGAAGAATTTTTATCTATCAGGCGATACGGCATTCCCTGGTCAGGGTATTCCTGCCGTTGTTCTCGGTGCGCTAAATATTCATAAAATGATTATTGATCAATAATAGCTGTTGGATTATAATTTATTAATCTACCGATTCTAATTTTCATTGGCTTATTTGCCTACTTCTTTTAGATAAATCTTATTTAAGATAATGCGCTTCTATTATTTACATGAGGCATTACAAAATCACGTTTTTTCCATTCATATTACCCAAGGTTTATTCTGTTTATCGGCTCAATATCTGCCCAAAAAATCTTATTAGGTATTTTTCTTATGAATCCGGATATCTAATAATCAAGATAGGGAACTAAAAAGGAGGGATTCTCGTTTTATATTAAAAATAGCGGAATTATGAAAAAATCAGCAATTATAATAGGTTCGGGCTTAGGCGGATTATCCACTGCTCTCCGGCTTTCGGCAAAGGGATATAAAGTTACAATATTAGAAAAATACTCTAAAGCCGGCGGACGATTAAATGTAGTCGAAATGGATGGTTTCCGTTTCGATATGGGTCCCTCATTTATGAGCATGACTTATGAACTCGATGAATTATTTAAGAGTACAGGAATAAAAAACCCAATTAAATTAGATGAATTAGACCCATTATATCAAGTCTATTTTGAAGGACAGGAAAAACCACGTGTAATATGGAAAGACCTTGATAAACTTGGAAAAGAATTTGCAGATATCGAGCCGGATTTAGCTGCTAAAGTTGATAAGTATCTTACAAGAGCGGGTCAGTTTTTCCATGATACCGAAGGGAAAGTAGTTAAATCAAATTTCGATTCTAAATTGGGATATGTTCTTTCTCTTACACGAGTGCCTATGAAGCATCTTCCATATTTATTTAGGACGATGTGGAGTGAGGTAGAAAAAAATTTTAGTTCCGAAGAAGTGAGAATAATTTTTTCGCTCGTAGCGTTTTTTCTTGGAGCTACTCCATTTCAAACCCCCGCAATCTATTCCTTGCTTAACTATACAGAGATGAGGCACAATGGTTATTGGAAGGTAAAGGGAGGTATGTATAAGATGGTTGAAGAACTCCTTAAACTTCTTAAGGAAAGAGATGTAGAGATAATTTATGATACAGAAATCGTTGGATTCAATAATGATAATGGATCGCTTTCGAGCGTAGTTGACAAAAAAGGAAAATTGTGGAGTGCTGATATATTTATCAGTAATGCAGACGCTGCTTCTTTCAGAGGTGAAGTGCTAAAAAGAAAAGCTTACACGGAAGAAAAACTTGATAAGATGCATTGGACTCTTGCACCCTTCACGATATACATAGGAGTAAAAGGTAAAGTAGATAAATTAATGCATCATAACTATTTCTTGGGAAGTAATTTTAAGGGTTATGCTGATACAATATTTACATCATCGATTTCGCCACAGAAGCCATATTACTATGTAAATGTACTTTCAAAATCGGAAACTGAATGCGCACCTGAAGGACACGAAAACATTTTTATTTTATGTCCTGTTCCCGACTTAAGATATAAAAAAGATTGGAGTGATAAAGAAGAATTAGCAAATAATATTATTGCTGATTTATCCAAGCGAACCGGATTTGATATAAATGCGAATACGGTCGTTAAGAAAATTTTAACTCCCGAAGATTGGGCAAGTACATTGAATCTGTTTAAAGGTTCAGGTTTGGGATTGGCACATGATATCGATCAGGTAGGAGCATTTCGTCCGAAGAATAAAGATGAGAAGTTTGATAATCTTTATTATGTGGGTGCTTCTACTACTCCGGGTACCGGACTGCCGATGGTAATAATATCATCCAAATTAGTTTTACACAGAATAGAGGAAGATCATGGAACTGTATGATGATGTTTCATATAAAGTAAGTAAGCTTCTTACAAATAAATATAGTACTTCATTCTCGCTGGGTATTAAGGCATTTACTCCCGAATATAGAGAACCAATTTATGCTATTTATGGATTCGTTCGTCTTGCAGATGAGATTGTGGATACTTTTCACGATCATGATAAAAAATATTTATTAGATCAATTGCGCAAGGAAACTTTTGAAGCAATTAATAGAAAAATTTCTACTAATCCGATTATTCATTCTTTCCAATTAACAGTTAATAAATATAAAATTGATCATAAACTAATTACCGCATTCTTGGATAGTATGGAGATGGATTTAACTAAATCAAATTATGGCAGAGTGGTCTATGATCAATATATATACGGTTCTGCCGAAGTTGTGGGCTTAATGTGTCTTAAAATTTTCGTTCAGGGGAATCAAGAGCATTTTAATACACTTCTTCATGCCGCAAAGATGCTCGGCTCGGCATTTCAAAAAGTTAATTTCCTCCGAGATATTAAAAGCGATATTGACGAGAGAGGAAGAATCTATATCCCCGATATTCATTCTTCGTGTGAGATAAATGATACAAGCAAAAAAGAATTAGAAAAGGAGATAGAAAATGAATTTAAACAATCTCTTGAAGGTATATTCAAATTACCTACCGGAGTTAAGTTGGGTGTTTATTCAGCTTATCTTTACTACTACGTTCTCTTTAAAAAAATACAAGGACTTAATATAAACGAATTGCTCAAAAGGAGAGTGAGGGTTTCTAATTTTCATAAATTAGCTCTATTAATTAAATCTTATTGGAAAATTAAAGTCTTGGGATTAAATGAAGTTTATTAATCAATTAATAATGATAATTGTAGTGAGTCTCTTTATTAA
>CALDDL010000216.1 GCA_937936675.1 uncultured bacterium | reverse complement strand
TAGAAGAACTGTATGAGAAAATTCATAATTGTGTAGAATGCCCATTAGGCGAAACAAGAACAAAATTTGTGTTCGGGACAGGAAATCCAAATGCAGAGGCAATGCTAATAGGCGAAGCACCGGGAGCAGATGAGGATAAACAAGGGGAACCATTTGTAGGACGAGCAGGCAAACTACTCACCGATATTCTTGCTGCAATTCAATTAAAAAGAGAAGATGTATTCATAGCAAATATACTCAAATGTCGTCCTCCAAATAATCGAGATCCATTGCCGGAAGAAACGGATACATGTTTTCCATATTTAGAAAAACAGATAGAATTAATACAACCAAAAATAATTTTGTGCCTTGGCAGAGTGGCGGCAAATGGTTTACTAAATAAAAAATTAACATTAGGCGACTGGCGCAAAGATGAACATGAATATAAAGGGATAAAAGTAATAGTAACATATCATCCTGCTGCATTATTAAGGAATCCGAATTGGAAAAGAGGATGCTGGGAAGATGTAAAAATATTTAAAAAATATTATGATGAATTAGCGAATAAATAAAATGGCAAAGCGAAAACAATCTGAAATAGACAATCCGAATGCAATTTTAAGCTCTGCAAAAGCAAGCCCAAATGCAGTGGAAGTGGAGCGAGCTGTTTTAGGCGCAATGCTAATTGATAATGAAGCAGTATCAAAAGTAATAGAAGTACTCCGAGATGAAGCATTTTATGATCCTAAGAACCGTACTATTTTTAAAGCGATGCTTTCTCTTTATGAAGCGAGTGAACCGGTAGAAACTCTTACGGTATTCGAGGAATTAAAGAAGAGAGGCGAAGATCAAACGGCGGGTGGAGCAAGCTACGTTACACGTCTTTCCAATGATGTATCCTCTGCTGCAAATGTAGAATATCATGCACGAGTTGTTTTAGAAAAATGGATATTAAGAAAATTAATTTCAGCCTCAAATAGTATAGCAGAAAGCGCATATAATGGAAGCGAAGATGTATTTGATTTATTGGATGCTGCGGAATCGAAAATTTTTGAAATCT
>CALDDL010000215.1 GCA_937936675.1 uncultured bacterium | reverse complement strand
CAATCTTTCTCTGTTTCCTTTCACGAGGAGGAAGTAAATTTTTTCCTTCATCTAATATTAATCCGTTATAGGAAAATTTTGTCCATGTCTCATTCCTCTTTAATAGTTTAATTGAATGACGCCCATCCGAAAGATTATCGAATAATATATAATTATTAATACCCGGTTTATTACCATGAAAAATTCCTTTTAGCCCTCCATCGATATATATATTAAAGTAATTAAAACTATCGGCGGTTCTTATTCCGATACTTGTTCCTTCAAATTCTGCATATAGATATACTCCGGGCCATGAATATGCAGGAGATAATGGATCGGTAAAATCCCACCTTCCATAATATTGTATATATGGATTATCTGCTGTGATTATATTCTGTGCGTTCATATTGAAAGTTGTCATTTGCAAGACCAATATTATTATGAAAATGAAAAATATCTTTTTTGACATATATTATTTTTAATTCCTTCTATAAAATTACTTAACTAAGATCATCTTTTTCGTTTGCGAATACTTACCCGTAGTTAATCGATAAAAATACACTCCGCTATTTATATTTAATTTTGCCGAATCAAAAGTAATGTTATAGCTTCCGCTTGCCTCTTCCCTTTCAATAAGTGTTGCAACATTTCTTCCCAATAAATCAAAAATTTCTAATTTAACTCTCCCCGATTCAGGTATATGATAAGAGATAGTAGTAGCGGGATTAAAAGGGTTCGGATAATTTTGCATTAATTTATATTCGCTCGGAATTTCTAATTCATCTCCTGCAATATTAGTTAATCGAGAACCAAATATTTCTATCTCATTTATTCCATAACCAAGATTAGCATTCGATTTTTTATCAAGGAAGAATTTTACATATCTACCTTTATTATTTGCAAGATTAGTATGTTCTTCATATCCGCCCGTTCCATCAATAATTTGTTTAGCAAGTTTATATGAGGATTTTTCGTAACCGATTGCAATTCTATAATTCTGTGCCCAAGATCTATCCCAGAAAATATTTATCCGTTCAATATTAAAATTATCTCCGAGATCCATTTCGTACCATTGAAGATTTGCGCTTGTTGAATACCATGAAGTAAATGGATTTCCATCGATTGCATATTCAGGATCTTCGTGCCCGCCATTTTCTTCGTTTGATGACGAGGTAACCGAAGCGTTTAATGCTCTATTAATTTCATTTTGTGGAATAATAAACACTTTGAATAGAGTCGAATCCACAATCTCACCTACTGATTTTAATAAATAGTCAGTCGGTGATTTTTCGGGATAAAGGATTTGAGTGCCTTCATTGGGAATCTCTTTCCCATTTAACGTAACGAAAGAACCACGTGTAACTTTATAAGTCAAAACCACGCTACCGCCTGAATCGACTGCGGCAGTATTAAGGGATGCGGAAATAATCTTTCCGATTGGAAGCACTTCAATCTTTATCGTCTTTGATGAAGGAGCCGTTCCGCCTGTCTTTAATACTAGATCAGTACTTTGACTTAATATAATTTCATGCTGACCGAAATAATTCACGGGTGTATTATTGAGTAGGGTATTGCTATTCTCGGCGGTTTTCCAAATTACTTTTGCTGTATCCCCTTTTTCTCCAATTGCCTTATCTGACTTAAATGTATAGATAGTTCCCGAAACGGGATTGAGCACCACATCATAAGGATAATTTTCCAAAAGGTATCGCATATTTTCTGCTGCTTTAGATGAGTAGCTCGTATTATCCCAGCCCCAATCTAATGCTCCTGCATAACCTTTTTCGATTAAATTTTGGTAGAGGTCTTTATAAGAGATACCAAATGTGTTTGTTACATAAAACTCACCAATAAGTAGTTTTTTATCAAGCATCCAATGATCTACATTGTAGTGAAATGGAGAGAGAGTCTGTCCCGCCCAATCATAATAGTGCACTTGGTAGAAATCGAGAGTTCCTAGCGGATCGCCGCCCGCAGCAATTAATCGATCATCACGATAGTAATTTGCGTTTGCATTCGGATTAAAATGAAAATTTTCTAATACCTCTTCGAATGTTAAATTGGTATTGTATTTTTCATTGAAGTGTTTTGTAATCGTTTCTTTCTCCGAAGTAAATAGATTTTCTATCAGATAATCATTGCTGATTTTAGCATTGCTATTTTGATCCGTTGAAGCTATGAACGCCCATGAACCGTTTGTTACTTTATTAGTCGGCGCTTCACGATGAATCGCTCCGGTAACAAGATTAATGAAACGCTGAATTGAATTCATCGGAATATCTGCCGTAGTGATATCCTTCCAGCCAAATTCTACACTCATTCCCTCCGGCTCATTAAAAAGCTCCCATGAAATAAGTGCCGGATGATCCTTAAGAGCGCGCACCATCGGAATCAATGAATTTCTGATATAAGCATTCGTATAAGAAGTATCATTTAACATTTTCCTGTTTCTATCAAGATAAGTTGATCCGATAGAAGAGCGCATCATATCAAATGACCATAGAGAGAGTACCATACCGAGATTATTTTCCCATGCGGCATCCATAATTGCTTTTAAGTCTGCAATGCTACCTTCTCCGGGTCCAACTACGAATCCATTGCCATCAAATTGAGGAGTTGATTGCCCTGTCGTATGAAGCCAAAAGCGAATCGCATTACCGCCCGATTTAGATATATTGCTAAAATATGTCTTAAACTTTGCGATATTTGTGTTCCCTGGACCGATATCCCTTGCAAAATTTACCCATGCTACGTTACTTCCGCTTAAAAAGACTTGCTGACCATTAAAATCTATTCTCTGTTGACCATTTATAATAATCGATACAAAAAAAGCACACATTAGTAATCTTAATTTCATTTTCATCCAACTAGTTATTAATAACACTTTGTATATAGTCAAAAATTAAGCCAAAAATAACAAAATCCCTATTGAGGATTAATCCAAATAAAAATCCCGAATATTGTCTTTAATAGTGAAATATCTCTTTGCGCGGAGAGAAGTTGATTTAATTAAGATTATACTTCTAATAAAACTTTATCAAATTGATAAAAATTACCGTAAAAAAGTCTCGGAATTTTGATTTATATTTAGTCAAGAAAATATTTTTCATATCTATGAAGGGCAATTATGATTAAGAAAATTTCTGCTTTGTTATTATTTATTCTCACCGTTCAATTTGTTT
>CALDDL010000214.1 GCA_937936675.1 uncultured bacterium | reverse complement strand
GGCAGTTCTTTTTCCTTTCTTATCGGATTCATTGGAGTTTCCTCTAACACCCTTAATATCATATCATAATCAAATTTAAAGATATTCATACTAACCCCCACGAAACCAAACTGCTTACTTAATCTCTCAATCGTTTCTCTATCAGGTTTTTCAATTATATTCTTTAGAAAACCCTCTTCATCTTTTTCTGTTACGGCAAATCCCTCAATTCTTTTTGTTTCAAAATTAAGACCGTCTCTATCATAATCAATTAAAGCATTTTTGTGTTCAGAATTGATAAGTATATTAAACGCTTCGATAGAGTATAGATTATCACTATTGCAGACATAGAAGCTATTGCCTGACCAGTCCGGACGTGCAACGAGAGCATGATATAAAGCGTCCGCTGTCCCTAACGGTTTTTCTCTTCCTTTTGGTATTGGTTGAACTGCATAAGATATTGTTAAACCAAGAAACTGATTATTCTCCCCTACTCCATAATACTCTTTTATCGAATCATCTTTTTCACCGATAAGTATTACCACATCTTTAATCGCGGTCTTACTTACATTATAAAGCAGATAATCTAAGAAAGGTCTATCATCAGTACCTACACGAATCATTGATTTAGATTTTTCATCGGCATCTGATAATGTAGTAGAATCAAGAATTACTTTTTCTGCCGGTTTCTTCATTCTTGATGAAATACCTCCGGCTAATATTACTAATCTTTCATTCATGCAACTGCCTCAATATTATCATTGTGCGTTCCGTTATCAGAATAGATTACAAATGCTTCTTCTGCAATCGTGTTTATTGCCTCCATTACCTTCTCCGGATTTTCCGGAGCATAAGCAAACATACATCCTCCACCTCCCGAACCATTGATCTTTGCACCATAAGCACCTGCTTCTAAAGCTAATTCTATCATCCTATCAATCTTGGGAGTCGATATTTTCAATATATCCCTCAATACTTCCTGATGTTTATTTAGTAGTTCTCCAATTTTTTTATGAACAATCGGTTCCGATTTTAATACCTTTTCTGCTTCTACGGTAATATCTCTGTTAATTATTGTACCGCAAAGAAGCCCATACTGATCAGCGTTTAATAATGACCGATATTTTTTTATATCTGAGTGAAGAACCGTTTGCAAAGAAAATTCTTTATCTATTTTTGTTAAATAATCTTTTATTTCTATAACACCATTTTTTACTCTTGCTAATATTTGCTTCGTATCTTTCGGCTCACCTGAATTACCGAGAACGAAAGC
>CALDDL010000213.1 GCA_937936675.1 uncultured bacterium | reverse complement strand
CCGAAGGAGAAATCATTCTTGATAAAATCGGTTACTATAACTAATAAATATGCCCTTAAATTAATATAATAGGAGTACTATTATTTAGCTCGGTGATATTATTTTTTAAACCGATATCAGATATGATACTAAATAATTTCTAATGCCATCTTCGATTTCTATTTTTTTCTCGAATGGCTTAATAACCAATCATAGATTTTATCATTGTCATAAGTTGCAGTCCATGAGTCATGCCAAGCATCCGGATAGACAGTATATTCCACTTCACCGCCGCACGCTTTAAGTCGATTAACTAATTCTTCTGTCCCCGCAATTGGAACAACATTATCTTTTGCACCGTGAAAAGCCCATACAGCCACATTCTTCATATTACAAACAGCGAATGGATCGCCCCATCCGCAAATCGGAATTGCGGCTGCAATCCTATCGGGAATTTCACTTACTAATCGCCATGTACCATTGCCCCCCATACTTAATCCCGTTACATAAATTCTATCCTTATCCACTTTATAATTTGCTTCGATATAATCAAGTAACGCAATAAGGTCTTTCGTCTCCCATCTTACGTCCAAAGGGCATTGAGGTGAAACGACCATGAACGGAAATTCCTTCCCCGCTTCAATTAATTTTGGAAGTCCATGAATTTTTACTTTCTCAATATCATTCCCTCTCTCGCCTGCTCCATGAAGAAAGAGTACTAATGGCACCTTTGCTTTCGTATCATAATCCTTCGGCAAATAAAGGAGATAATCCATATTAACTTCTTTGATATAATTTGCCCTTAAAGTTTGTTTTACTTGCTTACCCATTTCCTGATGCTCCATAGGGATAGAAGAACATCCCCATACAAATCCGATTAATAATAATGCAATTATTTTTTTCATGTTTATTCCACCACTTTAAATGATTGTTCTATTAAATCAACTGAATTACCGCCTACGAATATTTTAAAATCTCCCGGCTCGACAACAAAATTCATATTCAGATCAAAGAACTTTAATTTCTCCGGTGTTATTGAAAACTCCACAGTTTTTGATTCGCCCGGATTTAATTTAATCTTTGCAAAGTCTTTCAATTCCTTTACCGGACGAGTAACAGATCCTACTAAATCACGCACGTACAATTGGGCTACTTCTTCGCCTGCATATTTGCCTGCATTTTTTAAAGTAAAACTTACTTTTATTGATTCATCTTTTTTAATCTCTGATTTAGAAAGTTTTAAATCAGAGTACTCAAATTTCGTAAAACTAAGTCCATAGCCAAACGGATAAAGCGGATCATTTGATTCATCATTATAGTGTGAAGTATATGCGGGCACTTTTGGATTTAAGGGTCTCCCTGTATTTTTATGATTATAATATAGAGGCACCTGTCCTAATGATTTTGGAAATGTTACAGGAAGTTTCCCGCTCGGATTATAATCTCCGAAGAGAACATCCGCAATTGCATTACCTGATTGAAGTCCTAAAAACCAGCATTCTATAATAGCATTTACATTATCATTAAACCAATTTATAGTTAATGGTCTTCCGTTCATCAGTACTAAAACCATCGGTTTACCTAATTTGTGAAGTTCTTTTGCTAATTCCTCTTGAACTCCGGGGACATCTAATGTTGATCTTGATTGAGCTTCTCCGCTTAAATGCAGTGATTCACCAAGTGATAAAACAACCACATCTGCTTTCTTTGCCGTTTCTAATGCATCGGCAAAACCGGTTCTATCTTCCCCTAAAATTTTACATCCTTCTGCAAACATTATTTCAGCAGAATTTCCTAGTTTATTTTGAAGTCCTTCTACTACCGTAACTACATAATCTTTCTGTCCCTGTTGATTCCATGGTCCTAGTGGATCTTCTTTCGATTTACCAAGCGGTCCAATTACAGCAATCTTTTTAATATCCTTTTTAAGTGGAAGCAATCCATCATTTTTAAGTAAAACCATCGATTCCAATGCTACATTTTTTGTTGCTTTTATTATCTCATCGCTAAGAACATTCTTTTTTTCTGTTTCAACGTTGTTATATTTATAAGGATCATCAAACAATCCTAATCTAAATTTTATTCTCAAAATTCTTCTAACGGATTCATCTATAGTTGCAATCGAGACCTTCCCTTCATTTACTAATTCGACCATGTGGCGGAAATATGCGTTACCTTCCATATCCATATCTACCCCTGCCTCAAGACCTATCTCGGCTGCTTCTTTTAGATTTGCCGCTACTCCATGAGGAATCAGTTCACCAACCGAATTCCAATCGCTTACAACAAATCCATCGAATCCCCACATACCACGTAAGACTTCTGTAAGTAAATAATGACTACCAGAGGAGGGAACTCCACCTATTTCATTAAACGAGGACATTAAAGTGGCAGCACCTGCATCCACTGCCGCTTTGAATGGTCTCAAATAGAACTCATGAAATGTTCTCTCGGAAAAATCAACTGTATTGTAATCTCTACCGGCTTCAGAGGCACCATAACCGGCGAAATGTTTTACGCATGCAGCAATAGTATTACTTGCCGAAAGATCATCTCCCTGATAGCCCTTTACACGAGCCACAGCCATTGCTGAACCAAGGTATGGGTCTTCTCCACTCCCTTCGACTATTCTTCCCCATCTCGGGTCTCTTGCTATATCCACCATTGGATTGAATGTCCAATGTACTCCTGCCGCCGAAGATTCAATTGCTTGCCATCGTGCTGATTTTTTTACTAATTCCGGATTCCATGAACTCGCCTCTGCTATTGGAACCGGGAATGTGGATTTGTATCCGTGGATTACATCTAAACCAATTATGACGGGTATTTTTAGGCGTGATTCTTCAACTGCAATTCGTTGAAGTTCTCTTGTGGTTTCTGCTCCTACAATATTAAAAAATGAGCCGATCTTTCCTGCCTTTAGTAAATCAGCACTACTCTCTTCCGGACGATCTGTTTTTGAGCCGGTTGCCCATCCACTTGAATATTGAACTAATTGACCTACTTTTTCTTCCAAATTCATTAGAGCTAATACAGAATCAACTCTCTGTTCAATAGAACGGTTTTGTGCACTTAAAATTGTGGAAATTAAAAGAAGGATTAATATTTTTTTCATCTTGCCCTCGAATATTAAAAATATGCTTTAATCTTTTTATTGTGATTATCAAACATATAAATAACCGATTACTTCCACAAATTTGTGGAAGTAATCTTTCCGAGGTTTACATCTATGAAGGGTATTACAAAAAACTACTTCGCATAAATAAAAAACTTTAGAATATATTGACATATTATTGTTGTGAACGGTAATTTTTTGATGCGAACGGATACACTTATATTTAAGTATTTTAGAGAGAATTTAATTGGAGTATTTAAAATAAAAAAAGCAGTAAGGAATAACCTTACTGCTAATTTTACATCAATTAAAGCATTACTTTATTTTGGGGCGGATAATCAAATTCATTTTCTTATTTAGGGTGAAAATGAATCGTTCACCAATTATGCTACTAAACTGCTTCTTTTAATCGAGCTATAACTATCATCCTTTGCATCTGAATATTGATATTTATTTATTGAGCTTTTAAGATTACTTGTAAGACGATTTAATTCATCGGCAGCAGAAGCTATCTGTTGAATTCCGGAAGCTGTTTCATTAGTAACTTTACTAATTGCCTCAACGTTCTGACTAATCTGTTCGCTTGATCTGCTTTGCTGTTCACTTGCAACGGCAACTTGAGATACAACATCAAGAACCTCATCAGATACTTTTATTATCTCTTTTAATGATTCGCCTGCTTGATGAGCGAAAAGCTTACCTGAATTTACTTCTGAACTACCTTCCTTCATAGAATCAACCACTTTAAGAGTATCAGATTGAATTTTACCTATCATCTGAGAAATTTCTTTAGTAGCTTTAGTAGTTCTTTCAGCAAGTTTCCTTACTTCATCAGCAACCACTGCAAAACCACGACCCTGTTCTCCTGCTCTCGCTGCTTCTATCGCTGCATTAAGTGCAAGTAAGTTTGTCTGATTTGCAATATCATCAATCACTTGAACTATTTCACCAATCTCTTCGCTGTTCTTTCCAAGGTCTTGTATTTTTTCCGAAGCTTTATCAACGAACGATGCAATTTTTATCATACCATCAACCGTTTTTTCTACAACCAGACCTCCGTCCCTTGCTGCAATACCGGCACGTTTTGATGAGTCTGATGCCATAGAAGCATTCTTTGATGTATTTAGAATTGTCTGTGTCATCTCTTCTACCGAAAGAGCCACTTCTGTCGATTGATGGCTTTGCTCCTGAGCACCTGCAGCCATCTCTTCTGTCGAAGATGAAATCTGTTCACTTATAGAAGATGTGGTATTTACCATATCGGCAATATTTCTTAGAATATCAGAAATTGCTTCTCCTACTGTATTAATACTATCGGAGATTATTCTATGTTCGCCTTTATAATTGCCTTTAACTCGAGCAGTAAAATCGCCTTTCGATATTTCAGCTAATACATCCACACCTTCTTTAATCGGTGAGAAAAGTGCATCAAGTGTTGAATTAACACCTACTACTATCTCTTTGAACGCACCGTTAAATGATTCTGCTTTTCCTCTTGTTGTAAGTTTTCCACCTACTATTTCATCTGTTACAAAAGATAATTCCTTTTTCAGATTGGTAAGGTTTTCAATTACTACCTTATAACTCTTTGAAAGATTATCTTTATCGGATAATTCATTAATGCTTACTCCTAAATTACCTTTCGATATTTCATAAGCAGCACTTATCTTTTCTGCTTGAGAAATTCTAAGAGTTTCCATCATTCCTTCTAACTCACCAAATTCATCTTTAGTGGTAGGAATAATTTTTTCTTCAAAATCGCCGACTGAAAACTTAGCAATCTTATTCTTCAATTCTGCTAATGGCTTTGTAAGCATTGCAGTAACTTTAGTGAACGCAAGGATAAATAGGAGTGAGCCTAGTATCATACCGATTATAGATATAATACGTGAAGTTGAGATTATATCTGAAAATTTAGCATTTAAGGCTTCCCCTTTTGTATCCAAAAATTCATTTATATTTTGGAAATCTTTCAGAAGTTTATTTCCCACTTCTTTTCCTGAAGTAGCTGCTACTTCGGCTGCAATCTCAAAATCCTTCATTGCCGCAGCACTAAGAGTTCCATCAATTACCAGCATCTTATAGTCTGCCCAAGTTTTGCTGATTGATTCTACATACTTCTCGACTTCAGTACCTTTATACTTTTCGGCTAAATTAACTAGTGATGTATCAATAGAAGTTTTAGTTTTCATTAGTGATTTTAGGTCAGAATCAAAGTCAGATTCAAATGTAGATATTGAAAATTTCAGCAAAGTACTTTTTGTGGATTCAAATTGAGTATAGATTTTATCAACTTCGTTCGATGGTTCAATATATTCTGAATAGATATTATCTTTTATTCCATCAATCCGCCACATTTGGTAAAGATCGTTCACCAAAACTATTGTGCATACAAATCCAAGTAATAGATAAGATAGCTGCAGTTTTGATTTAAATTTTAAATCTGTTATCGATTTCATAATTTTATCTTTTTTTATTTTTTAAACACAAATGACATAGTTAATTTTACTTTTACCGGTTTGCCTTCATTTATTCCCGGTTTGAACTTGCTGGTTCTTAATACTTTTTCTACTTCTTCATTACATCCGCCGCCGAGACCTTTTATGATCTTAACGTCATCGACACCACCGCTTTCATTGATAAAAGCCATAGCAATTACTCTTCCTTCCATACCCGCACTTTTTGCGATTGCCGGATAAGTAATTTTCTTAACTATTCCCGCCATACCATCGACAGGTTCAGGCATTACTTCTGCCATTGGTAAATATTCTTCCTCGCCGCCCGGTAATACATTTTTTGCTTCCATTTTAATTGCAGCAAGAAGAATAAAAATTAAAAATAATACAATACTCTTTGTTTTCACATTACCTCCATGTAATTAATTAATCCCATTCTTATTCATAAATTCCGAATAAGCTTTGTCTGTTTTTCTAATATGTTCTAATAACCATTTATTTAAAAAATTTAGTATTTCTATCGATAAACCCATTTTTCCGCTTTTAAATTCCATTTCAAAAGCTGATATTTTTTTTACAAATTCTGTATGTTCACTTACGTGCCTTAGGCGATCCGGATAGTTAAATTTAGCAAAAAGCTCTTCTTCGCTTCTAAAATGGGTTTTTGTATATAAAACTAATTCAGAAATAATAGGTCCCATTACTAAATTAGATTTCCCGTCCTTCATTGCATCATGAAGACTATTTATTAAGTCAAATAACTTCTGATGTTGACTATCAAAACCCTTTACTTTTACGCTGTAATTCTGATTCCAAGTTAAAAATGCCATTTCTGTTCATTCCTTTGGTTTTAATTTATTATCGAATTTTTTTTGAACTAGTTAAGTCTTTTTTAATATTTTTTTTACTTTTAGAAATTATAGAATACCGATAGTATCAATCGAGAATTAGTAACTATTTCTGAATCTATGACTTTTGCAAATCCATCCAACTTACCATAAGCAGCGCTAGTTATCTCTAATTCGCTTGCCAAGATTATTCTGCTAAATTTATATTGAAGGCGTGGCGAAATTCTAAAGAGATATTCTATATTCTCATTCCTTGAATAAATTTTCCCGATGATTTTATTTTTGGAACCTAAATTCTCAGAATAGCCGGCAAATAACCCCACCTGAAACTCTTTTCCGTAATAGATATCAGTCAAAATTGAAATTACATTTATGCTCGAATAAGCTTCTTTGCCCGTAGTTGTATCAATCGATGAAACTCCATATCCTCCAAGTGTCATTAAATCTGTGCTGTTTCCGCCATAAAATCCTTTTGCCAGAAAAGTAAAATCATTGCTGCTATATTTTAAATACCCCACAGCAGTAATAGAACTGATCTTTTCATCGGTCTTAATTTTCTTGGATGTTTCAATTCTTGGAGTAAGAGATTTATATCCTATCCCCGCTCCAAGAATAAAACTTGCGGAATTATATTGAGCTTGAAAATTAATTTCGGGTATTAAAGAATTCCGTAGATAAGAAGAGCTAAAACCATTTGGTCCGTTACTCGTAAAATCTCTCTGTGTTACTAATGCAGCCATTAATTTCACGCTGCCAAATTTCTGTGTAAATCTTATTTGCGGATTTCTGGAAAAAGGCTGAAACGGGATTCCGGTATTGTATGATATTACTTGGGAGAATGCCTCTGCTACAAATGAAGGATGCCATGTTTGTCCAAATAATATAGAACTATTTTCCCAATCAAATGAAACAAAAGCATGCCTTAGTCTAAGACCATTAACGTCCGATTCCGAAGTTCCGAAAAATTCTCCCTCAATAAATCCCGTTACCTTAGCATCAAGTGCTTCGGCTCCTGTTATCTTGCTATTCAATCTTGATTGTATTGATAAAAAATTCAGGTTTGCTTTTTCGTTTATATCATCACCCTTTTTATCATATAATGGTGCTGCAGGATATAATAATAGATGACCTTCTCTAAGGTTTACTGTTTGACGCGAATCTAAATAGCCGCTCCAGTTAATGAAACCACCGAATTGAACTTTCAATCCGGCGGTTTCATTTTGTGCCATTACGACTGTGCTTACTAAAACTATAATTAATACTATTTTCTTTATCATAACTTCCGGTTTATGTATTTATTAGTTTTCCGTTTTTTCTAACTGCTAATGTTGAGTAACTATTTGAAAGCTTAAATTTCAGCAAAAGCTCTTGAAGATTTACAGTAAGTCTATTTAGATCTTCAGATGCTTGCGCAATTTGTTGAATACCGGAAGCCGATTGTTGAGTTACAGTACTAATCGATTCGATATTTTTACTTATCTGTTCGCTTGTAGAACTCTGTTCCTCGCTCGATGCAGCCACTTGATCAATTTGCATTGCCACATCTTTAGCATTTTCATTAATTGAAAGGAGTACATCTTCGACTTCTTGAGTTAATTTAATTCCTTCATTAACTGATTCACCTGCTTCGCGCATAGATATATTAGCTTCTTTGGATTCTTTTTGAATTGCCTTTATAGTCTCAGCAATTTCTTTTGTAGCTTTTGTAGTTCTTTCGGCTAATTTCCTTACTTCATCGGCTACAACAGCGAAACCGCGACCCTGTTCCCCGGCTCTTGCTGCTTCTATTGCCGCATTAAGTGCCAATAAATTAGTTTGATCTGCTATATCGTCAATTACTTG
>CALDDL010000212.1 GCA_937936675.1 uncultured bacterium | reverse complement strand
GCGAGGCGAGCCGGTAGATTTGATAAGATTATAGCTTTTAATGATCTTGATGCTGAAGCTTTGGCTACCGGGCTTAGAATTCATTTGAGTAAGAGGGATTTGGATGAGAATCAGTTACTTGGTATTGATTGGGGGGCTGTTGAAAGGGCATTCCGCGGCAAAAATCTTACCGGAAGTGATATGCCCGAAATAATATCAAGAGCTTTATCTAAAAAAGTAAATGAACATCTTCAAATATTAAATAAGGAAGCCGGCTGGTATTCATTGGATTATGGACAGCAAGCTTTACTATATAATGATGTTAGGTTTATGCCTAAAGGCTTATGTACGGAAGATATTGAGAATGCAATATTGCTTTATAAAAGAGGTAGTATTACTGAAAATAAGAAAATAACAAGAATGGGATTTTAAAAAAATGAATTATGATAAATTAAAGGAATTTAGATTTTGGGATACGATTGATGGCGAGATCACAAAATCAAGATATGAAGGTACCCGGCGCGATTCGCTTTATCCTTCGGAAGCTTCTGCCGTTTCTATAGATCCTAAAACAGGTAGAGCTAAGATATATGGCGGGTGCTTAAGGTCTTCTTGGTATAGGTTAATGAAGGTAGAGAAATCAGATCCGCCGCAAGCAAAATCTATGTATGTTTTTGAATTTGGAAGGTATATAGAGAATATGATTACCGACTTCTGTAAGAAGGCGGGAATATATAATAATAGCTCGGTTAAATTTTGGGATAAGGTTTCCTCCGTTTCAGGCGAAATAGATATCGTGCTGGATCTACCTAGTCGTGACGGAATTATACATGTTGAATGTAAATCAACATATGCCGGTGTAAGTGGTTCTGAATATAATGGTTATAATGGATTGTTTGATCATTATAAGGGGAGGGGACAGTATAGAAAGCTAGTTAAGGGAAAGCCAAAGGAAGCAAATTTGCTTCAACTAGCGATTTATTTATATACACATATGGATGACGAAAATTTAGTCGGCGGCAAACTTATTTACTTATTACGAGATAACTTTATGCGTACAGAATTTGATGTAATAGTAAAACAAGAAGCCGATGGTAGGCATCATATCTATGTTAACGGAGAACGTGAAGAACGTTTCTGCGTTGAAAGCATCTATGAAAGGTTTGCTACTTTAAGAAATAAGGTCGTTAGCGACCTTAAGGAATTACAGTCCGGCAAACCATTTTCAGAATTAATACCTATTGAAAAGGATTTTGATCTAGTTTATACAGATGAAAAAGCCAAAGAGCTTTATGAAGATGGTGAACTTAGTAAAACAAAATACGAGAAGCATATCAATAGGGAAGATTATGCGGGCGACTGGAATTGCAGCTATTGTGATTACAAACGATACTGCCAATACGACCAGCTACAAGCATGGGAGTCTATTAAAAAAAACAGGAGAGCCGCATAATGAAAAACAAAATCGCCGAAATAATTGCGACAATACTCAACCGGGCAATCTGCCTGTTGAATCAAATTAGGGATCATATTCTGGGAGCAATGAATTGCTTAGGATATAGATCAGTAGTATAAAAAAAATTAAATCAAAAACTAACAACTTTTATAAGGACTATAAAAAATGGCAACATACGATTCATATTTTAGTTACTTCACTAAATATAGCGCCGAGATGTTTCAGATCTTAGCAGCTAGCGAACTTACAGATTCGGATCACGTTAAATACGTAAGAAAATACAAAGGAAAAGAGCATATCATCAATGCAAATTTAATAAATGAACTAATTACAAAATATTTTAGAACTCAGGATCGGAGCTATCTAATCGAAGCCTCCATTTTGATCATGGGATTGGACATGCTGCATCATAACAGATGTTTCGGAGACAGGAAATAACGTTGGTAATCCGGCGCATTTACCTTTCTAAAATTATGAAATGTTTAGAACTATTGTCTAATATTCCCTCCTACACATCCTACAGCATTTTAAATACTATATAACTATAAATTTTTGTAGATTTCTGTTGTAGGATGTTGTTGTGACTACCGTATAGTCTATATTTTTAATAGTATATAAATACCAAACGACAAATATTATTAGTTGATGTTAATACTTTGTTATTGCTATTATTATTTATAAGTACTTAATTCATAATAATTATATAATAAAATTATTAACAAAAGTTAAATGTGTTTAATATTATATACATAACTATAAAAAAACAAAGTATTGTTAATAATTAATGTGTTATATTCCCTCCTACACTACACTTATGTTAAATCATTATACAAATGAATGATCTAAAACACCGTAGGAGGTGTAGGAGGCTCTTTGACGCATTATTTATTTTATTTGTTATTTCAGTCCATAATAGCAGACCACCCGAGTATCCAACAACTTATTGAGTATACTCGGGCGGTAGCTAAAATATATGTACTAACTCCGATTATTAATCGTCAATATTAATACCAAGTCCTTCCCAGTCAATATTTCCAATCCATTCAATTCCTCTGACAGAATTATTTTCACCAAAAGAGACCAGACCACTTTTATTAACTATCACCTTGCCTTGGCTAACAAGTTTTTCTATAACAGCTTGCTTTGAATGACCAATCTCGTCATTAACGCTTTTCAGATGCTGTGTTACTCTATCAACTACGTGGTTATATCTTATGCAAACTTTAATGCCGTTTTCACGAATTTGAAAGAATCCGGCAATATCAGTCATATTATTCTTTACCTGATGATATCTTGCATAATTAACAAGTCTTAATGTTCCGGTTTCAATTAATTGAAACATCGTTTCTTCAAACTTAACTTCAGGCTTGTTATCCTGGATTCTACTTAAGTTATTGACGAACAAGGTCTCTATTAAAGCGGGAAATGCTTCTAAATATTCATTCAGCTTTGATTCATCAGAAAGTTTAATTTCTTCTTTGATAAAGCCCATTACTATTTGCCAAGATGTCATTAACTGAGCAAAATTATTAATTAATCTGGGAAGATTGTCTCCCGCAATATTATTTTCGTTTACAAAACTTTGAAGTCTATTTACAGAGCCATCATAAGTTTCGGCAATATTTAATGTTTCTTTGTTTTTTAGGATATAGTGAATTAAATGACCGGTAAATACCCTATAATACTTAGATTGGCAGATTAACTTATTATAAAGTTCGTAATCAAGCTTCGTCTTGTCAATATACACTATTATCCCTCGTGCAATTGAACTTGCTTCTGTTAGCACTAAATCTTCTGCTGTAATAAACAGATTACCTTTTATTATTCTTTGATCTTTGATATCAAGATCCTTAGAAGATCTGTTCCTTCCTGTTTCGTCTGAATAATTTTGAATTATCGTCATAATCTTTGAAATATAACCATTTCGTAGATTCTGAAGTTTAAGATCATCAACCACGAAAAGACTGTCTTTCAACGCGTTCCCTCGTATTTGAATTGCAGTATCTGTCGAACTCCATGATTCTAGATTAACGAAATTTCCATAAAATCGTTGCAATAAATTTGCCAACGTGGTTTTACCGCAACCGGAAGGTCCCTTGAGCATAAAGTACGTCTTACCGCATCTGTCTCGAATAAATGGATAAATTAAAGGTACAAAAGTATAAGCAAAGGCAGGGAAGATAACTTCCGGCTTATCCCAGGCAAGTAAATTATCTATAATATTATCTGTAACTTCTTCAATTGAAGTTTTTGTTAAACTTCTGAACCCGTGATAGTTTTTAATGCCTATCTCTTTATGCTTAATAGGAGTGGTCTTCTCCTCAAATCCATTCTCTGAAATAATCATATCTTCCGTAAAATATACCGTTAACTCTTTATTGTATCCAAACTCTACTGTATCAACAAGAGTTATACCTCTATTAAAGTATCTAATTGCTTCAAGCATATCTTTATCTTTTCCTTTGAAAGCAACCTTTGGACCACAAAGATGGCACAAATATGACTTAAGCTCTTGTGCATTAGCTAAATAGTTAGAACTAAAGTTTGTGAACCTGAAAGAGTCTTCTGTCCCTTCAATGAAAACTTCTCCTTCAAGAAAGGATTTTACGATACTATTATCATTTGTTCTTGTTTGATTTGAAAAACGAATTATAAAATTGGTAATATCTTCTTGTTGGGAAGAGCCATCCGCATAGTATATTATGGATGAATAACCAATGCTATTATTGGAATCACTTTCAAGATACTCCAAAGAGTTCTTTTTGGTTTCTTGTTTTTTTTCTGTCATTCTTTTGTTTCCTTTTTTTATTAATAAATCATTAAAATAGTTTCTCGCTTTTAATAAAGAATGTTTAAAATATTCTTCCGCTCCATTAGGATCCTTTTCTTTCCTTTCCAGATATTTTCCTGTAGTAGGGAAATTATCAAAAATAGCTTTTATTTGGTGATCGTTAAACCTTTCACTAACTAAATACAAGAGAATGGATTGATCTTCCGCACTTCTATCTTCAGGGTGAGTGTGCCCTAATATCTTATTAAGATAGTCTTTATCCAGTTTACCTAGTTTTAGTGCAGATAACGGATGAGATTCAATCATATTTTTTAAGCTTTCGATAGAATATCTCAAATCATAATCTGATTTTACAAGAGTACAAATTAAGTTATTGCCTTGTTTGTTGTTAATACTGCCGGGTATTCTGAAAACACGAGAAACGTCGTGTGTTGAGTCGGCAAAATATATATCTTGCAAAGCTTTCATTAGAGTTTCAGCCATTTCGGTATTATCCGCGTTCAATTCCAGAGGAGAGGATAGGAACCAATATAGGTGAAAACCGTGTCCGGATTCAACAATAACCGTAGGTTGAATCCCTACATTTAATATATGCCGATATGCAGACTCTTTGTTTGGGAATACAGAAGACTTTTTATGCCCTTCACATCCGTAATCTATATCTGCATATAGGGTTGTAAGGAAAGAGCAATTATCTTTTTTACCCGAATCGTTACTATTTCGTAATGCTATGCCAAAATAGCAACTCTCATTAGATGCTATAAAATCTTTGATAGTACTATTAATAGTATTAACTTTAGAAAATACTCTTATTACTACTCCGTCAAAGCTTCTTAATTCGATATAGTTATCTTCGGGTAAATTATAGTATTGATATAATTCTTCAAAAAACTTATTCATTTTCATCTCCTTTATTTATATTATTCTCTATATACTGATTTAGTGAACCTACTGGGATAATGTACCTTCCGCCAACTTTTTCGGCATCAAGCTTTCCTGAGATTATTAGCAGCCATATCCATTGCCTAGTCTTATTTAGCATTGTTGCTGCCTCTGCAACCGAAACATATTTCTTTGTCATAATGTGAATCCTATTTTAATTAATTGATGACAGAAGTATTATGCTTGTCAAATGTTAAATCAATTTTGAGTTTGGGCTAGTAATTAGATATTGTTTAGATATTTGAAGGATTTGTAAAGGTTAGTTGCTTGTCAAATGTTAAATCAATTGATTTTATAGTTAAAACGTATTATTGAGCTGATATTTTATATTTAAATGCTCGATCATCCTGATAATTTTTATTGGTATCGGGATGCTTACTTTTGGGGGAGGGGTATAAAGTACAAACTTTTAGCTCTGCAATAAAGTTACTGATTGCTTTCTGCTTTACAAGAACGAGACCAAGTCGAGTTCATGTTCTTTTAAATTTCTAAGATGTAAATCTCTTAATTTAATAGCTCATAACCCGCACTTAATAGATCCTCTGCAATATCATGCACAGTAACAACGCCATCTTTGGTTAGTACCATTAGCTTAGTTTCGTCATCAGAAAATGCACAAAATGTTACATTCTTCTGATGATTCTCTACTACCGAGTCCCCAAAACCGGTGTACTCTTTAATAACATCTATATTCTTACTATCAGAAATAGTAGCTAATTTTACTACTTTAGATGACCAGTGCCCTATGCCACCAAGCGACATTGCTGAATATCCTTGCTCGGATAATGCCATTAATCTTCCGGTTGGGCTAAAGCACAAGAAGCTACTCCTATGTAAACTTAACCAATATTCATCATTTTCATATTTATTAGGCGAATAAATCAATCTACCTCTGTTTTCATCGAAGGAAATCTTATAGAATATTTCATCGCTTACTCCAATCAAGTAAGTTGTAGGAGAACTATCATATGTAGCAAAATGTCCATCTTTTGAGAATCCACAAACCCAAGCTGCCATTGCAGGATATCGACTCTCAAAAACAACTTCTGTATCGATGTCTAACGAATTAGTTTTATGGCAATACTTTAACTTAATAATTTTAACATATCCATTTGTGCCAGGTTTTCCAACAATTCCTAAATATTGATTGTCATAACTAAATGCGACATAATTAAAATATAGTAAATCTACGGGTAATTCAACTTCTACGGTTTGATCGGAATTGCAAATTCCAACAAATAGATATCTTTTGTGAATATAGAGTTTTTGCGAGTTTATCTCTTCTGCTTTTAGAATATTGTAGTTTTTTAATATCTCTTTATTTTGTTCAAAATATTCTTCTCTATTTTGTTTAATCTGTTGGGTTTTGTCTATTTGTCCCAAAGGCACATCGAATTTATTTTTAAGGATGTTAATTTCGAAGATGGATATTTCTTCTCCAGAAATGATGTCGTAATAACGGGATGTTAAATAAGTACTTGCAAATAGAGAGCCGTCTGGACTCATGAATCGGTAATATTTATAATTTTCGGGTGTAATTTCTTGAAATGTTATCGGGTCGATTATTTTTATCTTTCGTTTTTCGTTAGCACGCTCAACAATAAATTCACCTTTTGGTGTAAATCTTAAAAAGTTACCTGATAAAAAATTAATAATTCTATCATTTTTGATATCGTAATACATATATTTATTTATGTCTTGCTTAAGTATTATAAATGACCCATTTGGAGAAAGAAAAGCTTCACTATAAAATTCATAATTAAAATTAATTTCTTTCAGCTCATAATTACCATATTTGTTTATTTTGTTTAGAAGTAACACATTATCTCGCTTGCACAAATATTTTCTCTTCTCGAGACTAATATTTAACAAATCTCCTATAAAATTAAAGAGCAGTTCTCCACTTCTTGCATCAATTACTTTGTGACCATCAATAATGTAATTGCTTTTAAAATGCAAGTAGGCATCTTTAATATAGCTTATTTTCTCAAAATCATATAGCCTTAGTCCATAAATCTCATCCTTATTTTCAGAATCGTCAACACTTTTATACCAAATAACATTAGTTTGTTTTATATAATCTAAATTCAATATAACAATGTCTTTTTCTATAATTTCATAATTCTCAACAAATTTATAAATAATGTGTTTGTTATTATTCTCTGTTATTACTATTTTTTTTCTATTTTGTTCATAATATTCTTTCAACTTCCCTTCAAGCAAGGTACCTTCCGGCGTAATAGTTTTCCGATCTCCTTTATAGTAAATAGCTAAGAAAGGATGAAAGTATTTTTCTGCTAGTAAGCTTTGGAATAGCGTTGTTCCCATGGTTTCGGTTTCGAATAACAATTTCTCGCCATCTTTATTAAGATAACTAACATAATATTTCTCTTCGTATTTATAGTCAGGGATTGAAATCCATTCGTCGTCCTTTTTTGTAAATTTAATAGCACATAACATTTGTATTAATTCTTTATAAACGCAGAATACTCCTTCGGATGTTAAAAAAAACTGATGTTCCAAAGAATTTGTTTGTACAACTCTGTTGTTTAAGTCGATTTTTATGTCATTCTTGGTCGTTTTGAAAATTGCATCTATGTTCGGTAGATCTAGCTCTTCTTTAAAACCATTCCCAATAAAATAAGCACTGTCACTTTTATATCGTATTTTCTCCGGGCGTTTAACTATAACAAACTTTTGTAATTTAAAAGAAAAAACTTCTAGTTTGTTATCTAAAATCCTATATGTGTTACCATATAAGTCAATTAATATATTATCGTTCTTAGGTACTTTGTGCTCTTTTATATTTATCAAATCAACAATGGTGATTTCATTCTCACATTCTATTAAAAGCAGCTGATTATCACAAATATGATATCTATTAAAATCATTGTATTTACTTTTTTCAACAAAGGTTTTTTTTTGATTATCGAAAACAAAAAAGCAAATAATACTATTTTCATAGATATCGTATAGCCATAATAAATTTTGATCTGGTGCAAAAAAAATACTGCTCCTAAGTTTTGCAGTTGAAATTTGTAAGTTGTTGTAATAGAACGAGTTAATTTT
>CALDDL010000211.1 GCA_937936675.1 uncultured bacterium | reverse complement strand
TTTAGATATTGGATACCTGAATAAAACTGCAAATCGGGATCAATGAACTGTGAATGCGCGGACTCTAGCCACTCCTTAGAATACTCAAAAGAGAATATTTCTTTATTGCGGATTTGTTCAACTCTTAAAAAACCCATTAGTTCGGTTTTTTTTAATGTGTGCCAATCAGCATAAACCAAAATCTCTTTTTTTGTTAATTGTTTAGTCATATTGCTCATCCTTTAATTTTACAGCACCTTGAAAGGTCGCGTTTTTTTTGAGAGCAACGGATCTTTTTGGGAAAATTGCCTTACTATTTGTAAAAGATGCTTCTTTTCTTAGACGACCATGGGTTTTGGGGGATGAGTAATTAATTTTGAGAGGTTCTACTTTCTTAGGAGGGACGGATTTCTTTGGTTTGGATTTCTTTGGGGCGCGTTTTTTTGTAAGGAGCTGCAAGTCCTGAAGCTTCCTTCCAAGTATATTATCCTTTGCTACTTCTAATAGATCTTTTTCCAAACCAAGTATGAATAAAACCTGTACATAATTTCCAATAGCAACGCTCGGATCACCTTTTTCAATTTTCCATAAAGTAGGGCGACTAATATTGGCTCTTTCGGCTACGATTTGCGTACTGTATTTTCTTCTTAAACGAGCGAGTTTAATATTTTCGCCCAATTCATCCATTACTTTCTTAGCCGAAGGCATAAGTAAAACTGATTTCTTTCTCATAATGTTTTATATTTTTATCAATATTAATCATTTTGTTAATAATATGCAACATTATAAAATTACTGCGAAGGCAATAGTTATAAACAATATTCCCAGAGGGAGAGTGGGATTATTTCCACTCTTTTAAGAAGTCTATCACTCGGTCAATTTCATTATGTGAATTATAGAAATGAGGTGAGAAGCGGATCATTCCGCCGCGCATTGCAGCAAATATCTTTGCAGCTTCTAAATCGGCAAATAATTTCTCTGCTTTTGGATGCTTGAATGTTACTATACCCGATAAATTTTCATCAGGCAGATTATTTAATAAGGGAGTAATTCCAATCTCATTTAATCGAGAGATAAAATATTTCGTATTGGCAAGAATTAATTGCTCCACCCTTTCCTTACCGAATTCCAAAAAGAGATCGAGCGTTCTATCGAGCACTGCAACACCGAGAGCATTGAGAGTTCCATTCTGAAATCGCTCCGCACTATTTTTCAAAGTGAGATCGTAATTAAGCAGATTCCAAGAATCATCCACCGAGAGCCAACCGACAAATTTCTGCTTTAATTGTTCCTGAAGATTTTCGGATATATAGAAATATGATAAACCCTGCATACCCAAAAGCCATTTCTGAGTTCCGCCGGCAAAGAAATCAACTTCGATATCACTTAAATCAATAGATACTGCACCTGCAGCTTGAATTCCATCGACCACGAAAATAATTCCTCTCTCTTTGCACATTTTCGAGATTGTTTTTATGTCAGATCTAAATCCCGAGAGGAACTGAACCAAACTTATAGAAATCAATTTCGTGCGTGGGGTAATTGCTCTTTCGATATCTTCAATTAATATTTTGCCGTCCTGCGATTTTATGATATCGATTTCCACGCCTTGTGAGCTGAGATTAAGAAATGGATAAATATTAGAGGGAAATTCAATATCATTAAGTATTATTCTATCGCCCTGTTTCCATTTGATTCCTTGAGCAGGAATATTAAGTGCATTGGATACATTATCGCAATAAGCAATTCTATCGGGGGCGACACCAATCAATTCACCAAGTTTTTTCTTCGAGCTTTCATAATAAGTAAGATAAGTTTGGTAATTCATTATATTAGTGATGCTTCGCTCTAAAAGATAATCATCAATTCTTGCAAGCACCTGTTGAGATAAAACGCCAAGCGAAGCATGATTAAAATAAACTTGATCGGTTTTAAGATGCGGGAAAAATTCCCGCACCTTATTAATATCTAACACCTATTATAACTCCTCTTTTTTACCTCTTAGAGAATCCCAAATCATATATACTGAAAGGAGAGCGAACATTATAAGAGCGAGTATTTCAGCCGAGTGAGATTCCTGCCATTCGGCATTAACCCAATTAAATCCTGCATAGCGAAGCACCGCACTAATTACACCCATCAAAGCACCGCCGGCGATGAATCCCGAAGCGATCAATGTTCCTCTTTCTCTGCGTGCACTATTAAGTTTTTCATCTTTGCTGCGAGTTGTAACGAAATGCGCAATCAAACCGCCTACGAGTAGTGGAGTATTTAATTCCATTGGGAGATACATACCAAGAGCAAATGCGAGAGCGGGGACTTTAATCATAGTGAGGATTAACGCAAGACAAGCACCACCGATATAAAGAAGCCATGGAGCAGGTTGATTTGACATCAAAGGTTGAATAACAGCAGCCATAGCATTCGCCTGCGGAGCCACTAGTGCACCGTCTCCCGTGAAACCATAAGTATCGTTAAGTATCATAATAATCCAAGCAACAGTAGCAGAGGAAATAACCGTTCCGACAAATTTCCAGCTCTCCTGTTTCATCGGAGTGGAGCCGAGCCAATAGCCAATCTTAAGATCAGTAATAAAACCGCCGGCTTGAGAAAGAGCAGTACAAACAACGCCACCGATAATAAGAGCCGAAACCATTCCCGGAGCACCCGTTAAACCTACCGATACCAATACGACCGATGAAAGAATCAATGTCATCAAAGTCATTCCGGAAACAGGATTTGTCCCAACAATTGCAATAGCAGTAGCCGCAACGGTGGTAAATAAAAACGATATTATAAGCACAATAATTAATCCGATGAAAGCATGGAATAGATTAGAAACAACGCCGAATAAAAAGAATAGGAATATTGCAATTACAGAAAGAACAATCCCGATAGCAATAATTTTCATCGAAATATCTCTTTGAGTTCTGATTGCGCTTTCTTCGGTTTTCTTGCCGAATATTTCTTTAACCGCAAGAGTAAAAGATTTTTTAATAATTCCGGAAGAGCGGATAATTCCTATAAATCCAGCCATTGCAATTCCGCCGATACCGATGTGGCGAACATAATTTGAGAAAATTTGTTCGGGCGACATATCTTTGATTAATAAGGTAGCAGTACCGAGATTAGTTGTAAGACCTTGACCCACATAAGCTACTGCGGGAATAAGTACGAACCATGAAAGAAATGATCCGGCGGCAATAATAGCTGAATATTTTAGTCCTACGATAAAACCGAGTCCCAATACGGCGGAACTTACATTCAATCTAAAAACTAATTTAGTTTGATCGGCAAGATATTGCCCTGCGGCAAAAACCTTAGTAGTAAATACTTCGCTCCACCATCCGAAAGCTGCAACGAAGAAATCATAAAATCCGCCGATAAGACCGCTGATAACAAGAACAAATGCTTGATTGCCCCCCTTTTCACCTGCTACCAAAACTTCAGTTGTAGCAGTAGCTTCGGGGAATGGAAACTGTCCGTGCATTTCGGAAACAAAATATTTTCTAAACGGAATAAGAAATAATATACCTAAGAAACCGCCGAGTAGTGATGCCATAAATACTTGCAAAAAATCTACTTCTAAATTAAGGATATAAAGAGCGGGGATAGTAAAAATGGCACCGGCTACAATCGTACCCGAAGTAGCTCCTATGGATTGAATAATTACATTCTCTCCGAGAGCATTTTTTCGTTTGGTAAGAGCACCGAGCCCAACGGCAATAATAGCAATAGGGATAGCAGCTTCAAAAACTTGTCCTATCTTTAAACCAAGATAAGCAGCAGCGGCAGAAAAAAGCATCGCCATAATTAATCCGGTAAAAACCGACCTAAAATTAACTTCCGGATAAACATGCGCCGGGGACATTATCGGTTTGTATTCTTCTCCGGGCTTTAATTCCGTATAAGCATTATCCGGCAGTCCACCATTAGTTGGCCTTTCATGATTACTCATTTACATCTCCTCTTTTATAAGAGTGGATTTATTTAGTTATTAATTTTTGTATGATCTATCTCTGAGCCTAATACGCTATGTGGTATTAAAAATACTATTAACATAACAACCGCTGCAATCAAAGCTATATGATATGGATTCTCTGATTTTTTCATTTTGAACCAAGCAACTGCCCATACAATCACGGCGATAAGAGTTTTGTTATCGGTTAAATCCCATCCGAATGGAACGCCCGTCCAGAAAGCACCGAACGCATAATACTGAACAAGAGGACCGAAAATTAATCCGCCTAAGATCGTAAGAGCTAAAGTCCAAGCCGTTAATTTTAATATCGAACTTTGACGGCTTAGAATTTCCAAACCCGCACGAGTGGAAACGAGCATCGCACCAAACATAACGATTACATGTGGTATAAGAATCCAGAGAGGCACATCACCTTTGAAACGAATGATATTCTGCTCATCATTTGGAATATGTATTGTAGCATTATTTTCAGATAATTCTACATGATAGATGATTTTTCCTGCAGGTAGTTGATGTGGAAGTATTCCAACTAGTTTACCATCTTTATAAACCATTTCCTGATTTTCCCATTGATCGTGGGATTTAAATCTTTTCCATACTAGATTCCCTTTAATATCTTTATTAGGGACATCAATTGATATGATATGATCACCTTCTCCACCATGACTTCGGTCTAATTTGTATTTAATTTCTGAATTGGAAATTTTTGTTTTACCCGTTATCGGATAAGTGGGACCGGTGAGGCGTTGATAAATAGCAGAAGAGGCGGTGATTAAAAAAGCGACTACCCATAAGATGATATTTTTTTTCATGATTTCCGAATAATTAAATTTTACTAAAATACCGTAATTATGGCATCAGAATCAATTGTTAATTTGTTTTCTTTTAAGAGAAATAATATAATGAAATTTATCAATTACGGTTTTAATAAGGGAAGAGTAAAAGAAAATTTCGAACCTTTATCTAATTCGGATTCAATCCATATTTTTCCATTATGTTTATCTACCATTTCTTTACAAAGGAGTAAACCGAGACCCGTTCCCTCTTCATTGGCTGTACCTTTGGAGCTGATACTTTTATCGATTTTAAAAAGATCTTTGATTCTTTCCTCCGGCATTCCAACACCCGAATCGGTTATGGAAAGTTCAATATGGCTATCTTTTCTAACAGCATTTACAGTAATTTTACCACCGATATTTGTGAATTTTATTGCATTTGAAATGAGATTTCTAATTATTGCAGCGAACATATTCTTATCAGCGAATACAATAATATCATCATCGATATTATATTCAAGTTTAATTCCCTTATTGGAAGCAGTTTGAGCCAATAGATTCAAAGTTCCGCCCATCTCATTTTTAACGGGTATTAGTTCAGGACGAAATTGCATTTTACCAGTTTGCAGACGCGACCATTCAAGTAGATTCTCGAGCAGTTTATAAGCACTATGAATCAATTCATCCATCGATAAAATAAATTCTTTTTTCTCTTCTTCGGCAAGTGTTGGGAATTCATCTACTAATATTTGTGAATAGCCGAGGAGACCTTGGAAAGGACTCTTTAGATCGTGTGCGATAATCGAGAAAAATTTATCCTTGGTTAAATTCATCTCGGTTAGTTCTTGTGCATATTTATTAATTGCATCAATATATTTTTTACGTTCGATGGTTTGAGATATCTGATCGGCAACGAAACTAAGGAGTTGAAGTTCTTCCTCTTTGAAGGCATCCGGATTATGATAATCTTGAACTACAATAGCACCGAATGGTTTGCCATATAATTTTAATGGAACACCCAGCCAAATTTCAGTAGGAGTACCGACTAATTCCACTTCGCCCGATTCTCTTAGCTTCATATCAAGTTCGATATCGATCAATTTTGCTTCACCTGTTCTTAATACATATTCGGTCAATCCATTTCCGGGTTTACGCGGTTCATAAGGATCGTCATATTCATCAACCATATAAGGGAATGATATCTCGTCCTTTTTCTCATCCAAAAGAGCAATATAAAAATTCTTACCGCTCATTAATTTGCTTATCTCTTCATGAATTTTTTTATAAAGATCATTAATATCTTGCGAACTTAGAGCGGATTCCGAAATATCATAAAGTACTTCTCTGATTAATTCGGATTTTTTTCTATGTGTAATATTATGCCCGATACCAATGAGTCCGGTAATATTTCCTTCGGCATCTCTTAAAGGTACTTTGGAAGTAAGCAGCCAATTTTTAACACCATTATTATCATAGAAAAATTCCTCTCTATTAATAACGGGCTTGCCGGATATAAGTATTTCTTGATCATCTTTATAGAATGTATCGGCGATTTCTTTTGGGAAATAATCATAGTCAGATTTACCTAATGCTTCTGCCTCCGAACTGCAATTCATATTTTCTAGATCGGTTTTATTGGCAAGAGTTTTTCGACATTCTAAATCCTTTGCATATATGGCATCGGGTATATTATCTATTACAGTCTTAAATAATATTCTCTCTCTTTTTAGCTCTTCTTCTTTCTGAATAGATTCATTTAATAGTTCTTCTTTCTGCTTAGAATCTAATGAAAGCAGGTCTCTGAACTTATTAAATTTTCTTAGAAGTATAAAAAGGAGCGCTAGAGTGAATATACTGTATAAAAATAATTTTAAATTGTGCGATTGAGAACTATTTATTTCAATTAATGATGACTGAAATAAAAGCTCAATTACAGTAATTACTAGAGCGAAGAGAACAACAATTATCAAGATTGAAATTGAAGCTTTCTTATTTTCTTCTACAAGATCAATTTGCTTAAATTCAGTATCAGGTTTCATTATATAGTATAGGATTTGTTTGTCTTCAAAATAGTGATTTTAAAAATAAAATACCTATCTCAATGATAAAATACATCATTTCTCTTTCGTTAATTGACATAAACTTTATTATTTTTAAATTATATATGAAATGGAGTAATTGTCTTGGATAAATCTGATTTTTTTAAACGTTCTTTGACCGAAAGTTCCGAAGTAAAACTAAAAATCCTCGATTCATGTGAAGGCTCTACAATAGAAGCGATCGATTTAATTGTGAATATGTTTAAGAATGGCGGGAAATTATTATTATGCGGAAACGGCGGAAGTGCTGCAGACTGCCAGCATATAGCCACTGAATTTATGATTAGATTAAATCATGAAATTAATCGTCCCGCATTACCTGCAATAGCTATTACAACCGATTCATCCAATCTTACTGCGGGCGGGAATGATATCGGTTATGAAAATATTTTTGCTAGAAACGTCGAAGGGCTTGGTAATAAAGGAGATATTCTTCTTTCGATCTCTACAAGCGGAAATTCTAAAAACGTTATTAAAGCGATAGAAAAAGCAAAAGAAAAAGGAATGAAAAATATTGCTTTGCTCGGTGGTGATGGCGGAAAGATTAAACCTATAGTTGACTGTGCTATTATTATTCCTTCGGAAAATACTCAACGTATTCAAGAAGGACATATTACAGTTGAGCATATTATATGCGAATTAGTAGAATTAGAATTATATAAATAAAAGGGGAAGTGTAATGACTGCAAATTTAGATATGATAGAAAAAAAATATTCTGAATTTAAAAACAAAGTAGAAACAGCAAGAAAAGTACTCGGACGTCCGATGACATATACAGAGAAGATTTTATATTCACATTTATGGCAACCGGTAACGAAAGCTTATGTCGGTGGAAAAGATTTTACGGAATTTGCTCCGGATCGCGTGGCAATGCAGGATGCAACAGCACAAATGGCTTTATTGCAATTTATGCATTCTGGAAGAAAAACTACTGCCGTACCATCAACCGCACATTGCGATCACTTAATTCAAGCGCAAGTGGGGGCTAAAGAGGATTTAGATAGAGCTTATGACGAAAGCAAAGAAGTTTTTGATTTTATCGAAAGCATCTCTAAAAAATATGGTGTGGGATTTTGGAAACCCGGAGCTGGAATTATTCATCAGGTGGTATTAGAGAATTATGCATTCCCGGGCGGTATGATGATCGGAACGGATTCGCATACACCAAATGCGGGTGGACTTGGTATGATTGCTATTGGTGTAGGTGGCGCCGATGCTGTAGATGTGATGGCGGGAATGCCATGGGAACTAAAATTCCCTAAACTTATCGGAATTAAATTAACGGGTAAACTCTCGGGTTGGACATCACCAAAAGATGTTATTTTAAAAGTTGCGGGCATCCTTACAGTAAAAGGCGGTACCGGTGCGATAGTGGAATATTTCGGCGAAGGTGCCGATTCAATTTCATGCACGGGTAAAGGTACTATCTGTAATATGGGTGCGGAGATTGGAGCTACAACTTCGGTATTTCCGTTCGATGAAAAAATGTCAGCTTACTTAAGAAAAACTGATAGAGCCGATCTTGCAGATATGGCGGAAAAATTAGCAGATGAATTAAAAGCAGACGCCGAAGTATATGCCTCTCCGGCAGAATATTTCGATCAGTTAATTGAAATCAATTTAGATGAATTAGAGCCGCATATAAATGGACCATTCACGCCCGATCTTGCATGGCCTGTTTCTAAGATGAAAGATGCGGTCGAAGAGCACGGATACCCTGATAATATTAGCGTTGCTTTGATCGGCAGTTGTACTAATTCCAGCTATGAGGATATTGATAGAGCCGCAAGTATTGCTCGTCAAGCACTTAATAAAGGATTAAAAGCGAAAACGCAATTCACGATCACTCCCGGATCAGAGCAAGTGAGAGCCACAATTGAACGCGATGGACAGCTTGCTACACTAACGGAATTTGGCGGTCTCGTTTTGGCTAATGCATGCGGACCATGTATCGGAATGTGGAAAAGAATGGATTCTAAAATTGGTGAAAAAAATACTATTGTTACTTCATTCAATAGAAATTTTGCAAAAAGGAACGATGGTAATCCCGAAACTTATGCATTCGTTGCAAGTCCCGAATTAGTAACCGCAATGGCTATCTCCGGCAAGCTTTCTTTCAATCCCGAAACCGATTATATCGAAAACAAAACCGGTGCTAAGATAAAACTTGATCCGCCTCATGGAGACGAGCTTCCATTTAGCGGATTCGATAAAGGCGAAGTTGGTTTTATTCCTCCATCACCTGATGGATACAAAACGGAAGTAATAATTGATCCCAATAGCAGAAGACTTCAATTTCTTGAAAGATTCGAAGAGTGGGATGGTAATGATTTCTTAAACATGCCACTGCTATTAAAAGCAAAAGGCAAATGCACAACCGATCATATCTCACCTGCGGGTCAATGGTTAAAATTCCGCGGACATCTTGATAATATTTCTAATAACATGTTTATCGGTGCTATAAATGCATTCACCGAAAATGCAGGTGAAGTGAAAAATCAATACACCGGTGAATATAAACCGGTTCATGAAGTGGCACGGGATTATAAACGACATGGACATGGCTGGGTAGTAGTAGGAGATGAGAATTATGGAGAGGGCTCGAGCCGCGAGCATGCTGCAATGGAGCCTCGTTTCCTCGGCGGTAAAGCGATAATAACAAAGAGCTTTGCTCGCATACATGAAACAAATCTGAAGAAACAAGGTTTGCTTCCTTTAACTTTTGCTAATCCAAAAGATTATGATAAAATTTTGGAAGACGATAAGATCAGTTTAGTTGATTTAAAAAACTTAGCACCGGATAGACAAGTTGAAATGATCGTTAGACATGCTAATGGTACAACAGAGAAGTTCATGCTTAATCATTCTTTTAATGCCGGACAGATAGAATGGTTCAAAGCCGGCGGTGCACTCAACTTAATTGCTAAGATGCAGGAGAGTTAAAGCAAAATTATCGGTAAGAATACCTACTAGATAAGCAAATAGGCATTATATAATAAAAGAAGCAGTAAGGATATCCTTACTGCTTTTTTTGTTAATGGTTAAATATAGAGTAGAAATTAATTTATATCCAATTATACCTGACAAAGCTGGATTTCTATTTCTCTATGTTGGTAATCCGTTCAATAGTTCCGTAAATAGCTTTTATTTACAGAGGAAATGAACAAGCGCTACGTTCATGGTACTAATGAAAACATTAGCTTTATTAATAATTAAAATCTGCGGTAGGCGATCTTATCCCCTTCATTAATATTATATTTATCCGTAAATCCACCGATCACTTCCACAACATACATAGCCGGCTTGATCGAAGGATATGATTCCTCGGAATATGGAGTTGTATTTTTATGAATTTTTATAATCTCGAAATCAGAATTAACAAACATGATATCCAATGGAATGATTGTGTTCTTCATCCAGAACGATTGATATGTTTGAATTGGGAAGATAAATAGCATTCCTTGGCTCTCTTCCATCTTATCTCTAAACATCAGTCCGGTAGCTCTTTCAGAATCATCATCGGCAATTTGGATATCGATCTGTTTAAGAATTTTATTTTCTTTTGTATAGAACGAGAGCTCGCCCTGTTTTTCAAAATTATATGCAACCATTTTTTCTTTAGTTTCCGTTTTCTCTTCCATAGCTGGTTTAGGTGCTAATATTAGATTCGCAAATACGAGATAAATAATAGCAATTACTAATAATGCGCCAATTCCTAATTGGAATAATCTTTTTTTTCGTTGTGGTGAAAATGATTTGATTTTTTTACTCATATTCTTAATTTCTATTTTATTATATAAATTATTAATCATATTAAAATAATTCTTTTCTAAGGCATTTTCATGAATAAAATAGTTTCGAGAAAAAAAATTGAACTTACTTCTTCACAGGAAAAATTTGTAAAGAGCGGCTGGGGTGAAGAAGTAATAAATACCCAAACCGAAGAGATGACATATCTTTCCGATGGAATAAAAGTAAAGGGATATATCGCTTATCCAAAAGAGATAAATAAGAAACTGCCTTGTATTATATGGTGCCGGGGTGGAATAGGTGAGGCAGGAGTGATCGATAATTTTAATGCACGAGGGATTTTCGGATTGATCGCAAGCTGGGGTTATGTGGTTCTTGCTTCGCAATATAGAGGGAATGCCGGAAGTGAAGGTAAAGATGATTTCGGAGGCGATGACCTTAATGATATTCTAAATCTCACCGATCTATCCGATGAGCTTGATTTTATTGATAATAACCGATGGGGCATCGAAGGTTGGAGCAGAGGCGGAATGATGACTTATCTTGCTCTTACAAGAACGGATATTTTTAAGGCTGCAGTTATAACCGGTGGAATTGCAAACCTTAGATGCAATTCGGAAGAGAGCAGATTTATGAGACATCTCTATGAGCTCTCAATGGGAAATCCTTCAACGGAAGATTTTAATAATAAATGCAAAGAAAGATCAATTATTAATTTCCCGGAGAAAATTTCTAAAGAGACTAATTTACTTCTACTTCATGGCACCGCAGATGATAAAGTATTACCTCACGACTCAATTGACATGTCTTATAAACTTATTGATCAGGGAATAAATTTTAGATTGATACTTTATGAGCATGGAGATCATTATCTAAAAGCACATAGAAGAGAAGCTGATACCGAAAGAAAAAAATGGTATCAAAAATATCTCACTGATTAAAACGAAAGCGAATATTTCTTTCCGCTTTGTTCTAATTGTAGATTCAATTTTCCGCCAGCAAGAAAATCAGAATCGATCGAAAGGAAATTTTTCCCTTTGATAATTTTTTTCTTTAGTTGAGAACTTCCGTTATCGAGTAACATTATATCATCGGACTTGGAATAAAAAAGAATTCTTGCCCCGCCCTCTTTCTCTTTTTGCAAAATGGGACTTTCATAGACATCATTAATATTAGCCAATAAACTAAGTTCATTAAATTTTATTGTCTCGATATTAGAAGTCTCCAGACTTTCATTCCAAAGACGGCTAAGCGATTTCAACGTAAAATAATAATTTACTTTTCTTGGTTTAGTAAAGCCAAGTTTTATCGATTGATTCTCGGGTGAGATTATTTCAAATATATCTTCTGCAGATAATTTTGAATTATAAGTCGGCAGACTATAAAGAGCATAGTACTTAATACTATCTCCTCTGCCATAATTTTTCTCAATCTTCCAATTTAATGAAACAATATTCTTATTTGTATCAATAAATTTAGCTTTGAGTGCATAAGGAGAATTAGGAGAATAGCCATTAAGCCACGCCATTGTAGCAGGGAGTGTTTTATAAGGGAACGATTTGAAATTGTAATTCTTTATATGCTCATATCTAAAGAAAGAAAATCCATCGGCATGAACGCTGCGAGAGTAGTTGATTAAGTCTTCCATTGTCGAATATACTTTATTCTTATATGCTGCTATTCCTATAACGATGCTTCTTCCCTCCGAATTAGAAGTCCAATCTTTTGCAAGCAGATCGAAACGTGGTAATTCATTGAGACCCCAATAGATTTGTGGAACGAGATAATCAACGAGTCCTCTTTTAAGCCACTCACGTGAATCCTGATAAACTTCAGAGTAACCTTGCAACCCGGAAGCATTTTTTTGATTCTTATAAATACCTATCGGAGCGGCTCCGATTTTAATATATGCTTTGATGCTTTTTGTTTTTTCATTTACGAGTCTTAATAATTCATTTATATTTTCTCTTCTCCAATTATCTTTATCTTTCCCGTTGCCATACAGTTTATATGAGTTCTCATCGGCAAAACTTTTGCCGGGATAGCGCATATAATCTAAATGAATTCCATCTATATCATACTTTTCATTAACCTCGGCGATTAAATCGGAGAGATAAGTTCTTACTTCAGGGATACCCATATCGAGCCAGTAAATAGGTTTTCCCTCGCTCATAGTTTTTACGATCCATTCCGGCTTTCTATTAGAGATATGATCGATACTATTAATAATATCGGGTTCTCCGCCTGAATAGACATTACTGACATTTAACCAAGCATGAATTTCTAAACCTCTTTTATGCGCTTCCTCGATTGCAAATTTGAAAGGATCATAAGGAAACTTATCCCCCACCTTGCCCGTTATATAAGGAGACGAAGGATCAAAAGAGGATTCGCATAACATTGTTCCGTTGCTTCTAATCTGGAAATAAACGGTATTGAGATTTTTCTCTTTTATATCTTCAAGAATGTTTATTAATGATTGTTGCTGTTTTTGGATATCGGTAGATGACGGAGGCCAGTCCAACCGGTAATTGGTTGTTAGCCATACGGCGCGTGTCTCTCTTTCCACTTGTGCATTTGTTATGCCAAAGCAGATTAGAAATATTAAGATCGAGTGAAATATATTTTTCAAATTATCAATCAATTCTTAAAAAGTGAAATAGCTTTTGAAAGTGCATCTTTAACATCCTTTACCGATGCTTCCATATCGATCATCGTTAATCCGAAATCCATCGGAAGAACAAATTTTATTTTTGAGTTTCTGTTTTTCTTATCCTTTGCCATATAATTCATTACTTTATCGTAATCCACTTTTATTGGTTTTATATAAGGGCGGAATCGTGTAATTAAAGTTAAGAATTCGTTTAATTTTTTTTCAGGAATATAACCGAGTGCATGAGAGAGATAGAATGCAGCCGCCATTCCGATTACAACAGCCTGTCCATGTTTTAATTTATAAATAAGAGCCGATTCTACTGCATGCCCGAATGTATGCCCGAGATTAAGAATTTTCCTTACTCCACCCTCCTTCTCGTCATTTTCTACAACCGAAGCTTTCACTCCGATACATTGCTCGAGCACCTCAACTATTTTCTCTTGATCGAGTTCGACTAATGAATGGAAGTTTTTTATTAAATCATCATTAAAAGTATTTTCCGTCAAATAAGAATATTTTGATATTTCACCCAATCCGCAAATTACTTCATCTATCGGAAGAGTAGTAAAAAATTCTGTATCTATTACAACTGATTTAGGATTATAAAAAGAACCAATATGGTTTTTATGTCCATTGAAATTAATACCCGTCTTCCCGCCGATAGCACTATCGGAAGCAGCAAGTAATGTGGTTGGTATATTTAGGAATGCGATTCCACGATTGTAGATTGATGCTGCGAATCCAGCGGTATCGCCCGTAATCCCTCCGCCTATTGCAACTAATAGTGAATCTCTGCCAAAAGAATTATTTAATAATTCCGATAATATTTTATTTACTTCATTGAATGATTTATTTTTTTCGTTTGCTGTAAAAAGATATTTTACTTTTTTCCCTTTGAATTTTTTTATAAATCTTTCCACTTTCTTTTTATGAAGACCATAAACGTTATTATCTATTACAAAGAATGCATCATTAAAGGCAACAAACTCAACCGATTCGAGTGAATCGATTATCACCTTGTAACTATTGCTTTCGGAATTAACTGTTATTTCTTTCATATAATTTTTTCTTTATTTTTTTTACTAATAAATCGATATTGTTTCCAAATTTATTTTTTTCGGTTTCGATAACAATATCCGCTTGTAAATAATATTTTTCTCTATCGATAAGCATGGATTTTATTTTATCTGTAAAATCATCTTTATCGACAGAATTTAAAACCATCTCCTTAAAAATAGGTCTATCCGTTTTATGTTTCAATCTTTCATATAAAGTTTCGGGTGAGACCTTGATATAGATAAGTATTCCCTTTTTTTTTATAAGTTCAAGATTGTTACCATTAATTATCGTGCCGCCTCCGAGTGAAATCACAACCATCTTTTCATCCGAGAGTTCTTCTAATACTTTACTTTCCAATTTCCTAAAATATTCTTCACCCTTTGTTTCAAATATTTTTGTAACCGTTAGCGATTCTCTTTTCTGAATTTCTTTATCTAGGTCATAGAAATTAAGCCCCATCACATTTGCAGTTATTGGTCCAATCGTGCTTTTGCCGCTTGTCATAAATCCTGTAAAATAAATTCTTATTTCTTTCATCTTCCCAATAAATCAAATATTATCTTTTCTATATAATAAAATAAATGGGAATGAAAAAGAGGCAATCGATTTAATTTATAGTGAAGGTAACTCCAATCATAAAAACAATACCATCTAAATTCACGGCGGTATCGAAATTACGAACAGGAAGAAGCAGATTCTTATCGGGGAGGATAGCTATATTTTCTTTATAAGTATTATTGAATTTCATTTCCGGGTCTCTAAAACGCATCTGACCTCTTATACCCAAATTCTCTGTTATTTGATAATCCATTCCCACCGCTACATGGATACCGAAGGCAAATTTCTCGAGCTTACTATCGATAGATACATTATAAAATTCACGAATATAATTTCCGAAATAAGCTCCCACTCCGCCGCCCATAAAAAAGTTAAAATCAGCAGTAGAGAAAGGTAAATGATAATAAACGGAAAGTTCAACGGGATAAATTTGATATCCGTCAGTCATTTTTATTTTATAACCACCCAAATTCATTGCGAAATTATTATCGGTACGCTTCAAGCTTTCGACCGATAATCCGGCGATAATCCCTTCGCCGATAAAATAGCGAAGCTCTCCGTAATATCCATATATACCATCGATATTTTCATGGCTTCCTCTTTCAAAAGGATCGGAGCTATTTGGGCGGAGGAAGATTTTAGAACTTGTGGTGTAAGAATAATTAAAGGAGAGATTAAAACTCCCCGGCTCGGATTGAGCAAATCCAATTCCAGCCGGGATTAAAAATAGTGCAATTATTAGTGTGCTTAATTTTTTTCTCATACGACAAATATACAAAGAGAAAAGAATTAAAAAAGTGGAAAAATTCGGTACTATTTTGCCGAGATCAATTTACCATTCCTCCGTACTACATAATTACTTTTATTACTATCTGTTATTTCAATTGTGAATTGAGAAATAAGGTTATGAAGATTGTTAGTCAATTGATTAAGGTCTTCAGCCGTACGAGCCACTTGTTGAACTCCGGCGGCGGATTCTTGTGTAACACTTGAAATAGAATCGATATTTTTTGCTATCTCTTCTGCTGCGGAAGATTGTTCCTCGCTTGCTGCGGCTACTTGATTGATTTCGATGGTAACATTTTGAATACTATCATTAATTAGTTTTAATGATTGTTCCACTTTCTGAGTAAGTGAAATTCCATTATTAACTGATATTTCAGCTTCATGCATCGAGTCATCGGCTTCTTTAACTTCTTTTTGAATTGATTTAATAGTTTCGGCAATCTCTTTAGTGGCATTGGTGGTTCTTTCGGCGAGTTTTCTTACTTCATCAGCCACTACTGCAAAACCACGTCCTTGCTCACCTGCTCTCGCTGCTTCAATTGCGGCATTAAGTGCGAGTAAATTGGTCTGATCGGCGATATCATCAATTACTTGAGTAATCTCACCGATTTGATCTGTCTTAAGAGCAAGAGAGCCGATAATAGTACCGGTCTTCTTAGCCGAAGAAATTATATTTTCCATTCCATGTTTGGTAGCTAAAATATTTTCTACGCCATCTTCTGCTTGATCGCTTGCAGATTTTGCGCTTGCCGAAGCAGTTGTTGCATTTCTAGTAGTTTGAATAATTGTTGTAGTCATTTGATTAACTGCGCTAGCCACTTCGCTAGTTTGAGAGCTTTGTTCCTGCGCTCCGGCAGCCATTTGCTCTGTGCTCGAAGATATTTCACTGCTTGCGCTTGCCGTGGCTTCTACTGCCTCGGTTACTTTTCTGATTAATTGTGAAAGGGATTCACCAAGTCTATTAATACTATCTACTATAATTCTATGATCACCCTTAAATTCACCTGATACTCTTACTCCAAGATTACCCGTTGACATAACTTCGAGTGCTTTAGAACCTTCTTTAATCGGGAAGATTACTTCATCTAAGGTTTTATTAATTCCATCAATAATCTCTTTGTAGCCACCCGTGAAAGTATCGGCAGAACCTCTTACTTCGAGGCGACCGTTGATAGCCGCATCGACTAATAGCTCAGTCTCTAATTTTAGTCCTTTCAAAATCTCTACCAAGGAATTAATTCCCGGAGCGAGTTCATCATCTTTATCGATCTGCTTAACATCGACAGATAAATTTCCTTCAGCTACTTTTCCTAAGGTTTGGATAATCTCTTGAAGGCGATCGGCAAATTCATTTTGTTTAGCAATCATCGAACCGATTTCATCTTTAGTATCGGCTTTAACTCTTGCCGAAAGATGCCCTTTACTTAATTCCTCCATCATACTAGAAGCCTGATTAACCGGTTTACTTATCAAGTTCGATATAAAAAATCCTAAACCACCTGCTAGGACTAACCCGCCTAACATAGAAAATAAAAGAAATATCTTAGAGCTCTTATAACTATCTAAAATTTCTTCATGAAATTCATTTGCTTCACTTAAATTAAAGTTCGTTAATTCCTTGAGGCTTTTTCTTGCTGCGTTCAGATTTAATCTTGTATCACCATTTGCGATATAAGTGGCGGCTTCGATATTCATTTCTTTACCGAATTTAAGCGTTTCTTCAACTCCTTTAATATAACCTGCCCATGCTTCTAGGAATAGATCGAGTTTTTCTTTTTCAAAACTAGTCAGAGGATGTTTTTGGAAATTGGCGAGTCTTTCATTCATATTCTTTGTTTCTTTTTCAATCGAATCATAATATTTCTTTGCGAATGAATAAGAATCAGCCATTAATATATTTCTCACATCACCCCTAATTGCAAGTAATGCAACTTCACAATTTAATAAATCAGTTACGGGCATTAATGCTTCTTCATACATTACTTCTTGAGCATCAATTGCGTTATTTGAAGCATTATATCCAATAAGTCCAATAACTCCCGCAATCATTGCGACAGTTAAAAAACCGATTTGTAATTTGACTCTAATTTTTAAGTTCTTAAACCAACTCATTTGTTTCTCCTAAATTCACTACTATAAAAAATAACTATCCAAAGCATATTCGAGATATAATGATTTATTTAAAGTGAATTTGATGTAAGCGGGAGTATTATGTTGTGAAAGGAAGAATTTATATTAAAATTAATTCTTTATTAATAATAGTTATTCATTCTGAGAACGCTATATGAGGTTGAATAATTCAAAACCTCTCGGAATGCGAGCTAGGCATGCAAAAAAAAAAGGATCGCATAATTGCGATCCCTTTTAATAATAATCTATTTCTCCGGATTAGAAGAAAAGATGTCTATTATCAACAATCTTTACTTCTTTTTTAAGGTCTTGTACCCATTGAGTAAAATATCTATTTCTCTTTTGATTAATCAATTCTCTGCGAATACCATCTTTTTGAAGAGCATAAATTGATTCATCAAATTTAGTTCTATAAGTTACTTTAATTAAGAGAGCACCTCTATTTCCTTTGATAGGCTGAGATACTTTATTAATTTCGGCATCAATTGCATATTCGCTGAAAGCATATTCTCTTCCGAGACCATCGATCAAACCATTTGTAGTAAATTCATTTTTGGTTGTATCGATTTTTGCCGTAGGAACAACTTGAAGTACTAAAGAAAGATCGCCTGTATCACCGACTTTAGCTCTTGCTTGTTTCGCAATTTCTAATGTCCTAGCAATTTTCTTTTCGCGTAAGAGATTGCTGGTAATTACCGGAGTAACTTCTTCCAAAGTCTTATAGCCGGGATTAATAATCTCGGATACAGTAGCAACAACATAACCGGCAGGTACTTTATAAACGTCACTTACTTCACCAACGCTATTATCAAAAGCCCATTCCACCATAGCACGACTTACACCTATACCGGCAATTGCCTGAGCATCTTCATTGAATGGAGGAGTTTCAATAACCGAATATTTTAATGATTTGCCTCTTTCTTCAAGTCCATCTTCTTTTGCTACATAAGCAAAATCTCTCGAATCATTTATTAACTGATCGGAGGTAGAACCTGAAATTGTAATTTTATTTGTAATTTTTTCTACAACAAAATCTTGGCTCGATTTACCTTCAATTTTAATAACGTGGTAACCATAGCTAGTTTTAACAGGTTTAGTGATAGAACCGACAGAACCTGAATAAACTGCATTTTCAAATTCTTTAACCATTTGATTTCTGCCGAACCAGCCTAATTCGCCGCCTTTAACTGCGCTGCCGGGATCATCGGAATTAGTTTTTGCCAATGTAGCGAAGTTTTGACCTTTTACCGCTTGATCATAAATTCTATTTGCTTTTGCTAAATCCTCGGCATCGTTACCGCTTGATTTAATTAGTATGTGCGATGCTTTTACTACTTCATTTTTCGAAGGAACTTTGCCTAGAGTATGATAGATAGTATATCCATCAAATGAAGCAACGGGACCTATGTATGAGCCAGGAGCTGCTGATTGCAATAAATCTTTTGCTTCTTCGGGTAATGAAGTAAAGTTTAATGTGTCTTTAGAATAAGGTTGTTCAGAATAGATATCAACATAAGACTTAAACGAAGCTGTATCGGACTTAATTTTAGCAAGTAGTCCTTCGAGATTCGATTTAACTGCTGCGGTATCTTCTTTAGATGCCACTCTGCGGAACATTACATATTTTAATTTTCTCTGAGCAAGGATTTTGAATTCTTCTTTATGCTCGTCATAATATGCTTTCTTATCTTCATCTGTTACTTTTACTTCGCTATCAGGGATAGTATTAGCATCAATAAAAGCATATTGAGCTCTCATCTTTATACCCTGCTCCACAAATTTTTCTTTTACTTCCGCTTCACTTACGTTTACCGAAGCGAATAAGAAAGTTTGTAATTTCTGCTGAATCAATTGCTGTTTAATCTGCTCTTCGACATTTAAGATTATCTCTTTATTACGAGGGTCTGTAATTGCCTGTTCATAAGCTTGACGATTAAAATTACCGAGAGAATCAGTAAATTGTTGTTTTAAAAATGCGGGTGGATTCGGACCCATAATAGCAGTTCTAACTTCATCATCGGAAACATTTATACCAAATTCAGCTATTTTCTTATCAATTAATTTCTGAGTAACTAAAGCGTCCCAGACTTGATCTCTAAAATAATCCATTTGCTGTTCATCTAAATCTTGACCTGTGGATTGTATTTGATTTTGGCGAGCACGTTCAACAAAATCATTATATTCTTTATAAGTAACCTCTTCACCGTCAACAGAACCGACGTTATTTGTTCTATTGCCCATAAACTCTAATACACGAGAATCGGAAACAACCATGAACAACACGAAAAGACCGCCTACAAGGATAATAAACCAAGGCGCAAGATTTCTCATCTTAGCCATCATACCCATAATATTCAGACCTCCATTTGTAATAATTTTAAAAAATACAGACGTTTAATTTAGATACAAGGGCTTTCAAATGCAATCTTAACCTAATAAATAAAGGAAACAATCTTCAACTTATACTTTAAATTTAATTTTTTATTTATTCGTCAACATCATCAAAACTATCGCTTCGATGTTTAATTGATTGTGCTTTTACGATAAAATATACTTCCTCGCTTATATTAGTAGCATGATCTCCGAGACGTTCCATCTCCTGCAATACCGAATAAATTTTAAGTCCTTGCTCTACAAAATTTCCATTTTTTTTCATTTCATCAATGATTGAGCCAGCGGCGGTGCGTACCAATTCGTCAAGTTTATCATCTGTCGATAGTACCTGACGCGCAAGTTCCGCATCTATCCTTATAAAAGAATCGATTGCGTTTTTAATCATAAATTTAGTTAGGTAGGAAATTTCGCCAAAATTTATCTTTGAATATATTTCTACCGGTTCACTAATTTCCAATGATAGGCGAGCAATATTAACCGAAAGGTCACCCACTCTTTCAAGATTGGCATTAATTTTAAGGGCGGACATCACATATCTCAAATCCATTGCTACGGGCTGATTAAGTGCAAATAATTTTTGGCAGATTCGTTCTATCTTATCGTCATATTTATCAATTTTAGAATCTCTTTTTAGAACCATATTCGCGAGTTCGGGGTCAACCTTTTCAAGTGACTTAATTGCGAATTCCACTTGTTCATCCACGAGGCTGCACATTTTATAAAGCTTAGTTTTCAGTTTTTCGAGCTGAATATCAAAAGGTCGTTCCATTAATTACCCAAATCTGCCGGTTAAAAAGTCTTCCGTCTGCTTATTTGCCGGATTTGTAAAAATTTTAGTTGTTTTATCATATTCCACAAGTTGACCCAGATATAGATAGGCGGTATAATCACTTATTCTTGCGGCTTGCTGCATATTATGAGTTACGATTAATATAGTATAGTTTCGTTTTAAATCAAAAAGAAGTTCTTCGATTTTGGAAGTGGAAACCGGGTCTAATGAACTCGAGGGTTCATCCATTAATAAAATATCGGGATCGACAGTCAATGCTCTTGCGATGCAAAGCCGCTGCTGTTGACCGGCGGATAAATTAAGTGCACTTTCATCTAACCGGTCTTTCACTTCATTCCAAATCGATGTTTGTGTGCAAACTCTTTCGGCAATCTCTTCTAATTCGGTTTTATCTTTTATTCCGAGAATCTTAGGTGCAAAGATCAAATTATCATAAATACTTTTAGGAAAAAGATTAGACTGTTGAAAAACCATTCCCACAAGTCGGCGAAGATTAACTACATCAATTTCTTTATTATAAATATCGATATCGTCTATTAATATTTCACCATTCATCCTAAATCCATAGATCATATCATTCATTCTATTAAGAGAGCGCAATAGACTAGTTTTACCGCAGCCTGAGGGACCAATAAGGCACGTAACTTTATTTTCAAAAATCTCGAGAGAAACATCATTCAATGCTTGTATATAATTAAAATATACGCTTAAATTTTTTATTTTAATTTTTACTTCTTTCATTGATTTCTTTTTACCACTTCATTTATTTTTCTGAATCTAAATCTAAAAATAATTGCCGTTAAATTAAGCAATAAAGTGATAACGACTAATACCAATGTTGTTCCATATTGGTAAGGTTCGGTTAAAGTAGGATTAGATGATTGAGTAGAGAGGATAAAAATATGATAAGCTAAGTGCATAAATTGATCTGCGGGATTAATAATTGGGATTTGTATAAATGATAGGTCAAGATATGCAAGAGGCAAATTAGGAAGAAAAAATGCCGAGCCCAGGAACATAATAGGTGCGGTTTCTCCAATGCTTCTGCTCAATGCTAAGATAACGCCGGTAAGGATTCCGGGACGAGCTTGCGGCAATATCACATATCTAATTGTCTGCCATTTAGATGCACCGAGTCCTAATGACGCCTGCCTGAAAGTTAGAGGAATAGAATTTAATGCCTCGGCTGTCGTAACGATAATTGTAGGTAGAACCAAGACGGCAAGAGTGGCAGATGCCCAAATAATAGCCGGCTGACCGAATAGCATTCCTGTTTGCAGTATTGAATCGATAGATTTCCCAACGAAAAGAACAAAAAAACCGAATCCGAATAAGCCAATTACAATCGATGGAACTCCGGCAAGGCTATTTACCGATGCTCTGATTAATCGAAGCCAAAACGTATCTTTTGCAAATTCATTGATATAAATTGCAGAGAAGATTCCCACAGGGACTGCAATAAGAAGCATTATTAAAGATACCGCCATAGTACCGAAAATTGCGGGTCCTATTCCCCCTTTCGAGATATCCGATTTCGGAATCCCTGTAAGAAAATTCCAATTGATTACTCCGATTCCTTCATAAAATATTTTACTTAAGATTAGAATAAATATTAGAATTACAAAAAAGGAGAAAATACGAATTGCGTCTATCATTAATTTATCAATAATAGAATAGGACGAACTTTTCTTTTTAATATTTTCTTTAAATCTATTATTCATAATTTCTAATTCATCTTTTTCAATTTTTTTCTCATTCTTGCAATAATAAGTTCGGAGATGAGATTAATAATAAAAGTAATTATTAAGAGAAAAGTACCGATAAAGAAGAGTGAATAATAGTGAGGAGAACCAAAAGCCACTTCACCTAATTCACCTGCAATGGTTGCGGTTATTGTTCTAACGCTATGAAGCAGATTGAAAGTAAGCTCGGCTGCATTACCCGAAGCCATAAGAACAATCATCGTCTCTCCAATTGCCCTTCCAAATCCGAGAATAATACCTGCCGAAACACCGCTTATTGCTGCCGGAATAACAACGTTTTTGATTGTAGCGAATTTATTTATACCGAGCGAATAGGACGCCATTCTAAGATTATCGGGGACTGCCCTTAATGCATCTTCGGTCAAAGAGGATATAGTCGGAATTAAAATTATAGATAACCCGAATGAAGCAAGAAGTGCATTTAATCTAGTGCCCGTATTAAATAGTTCTTGAAAGAATGTAGAGCCCACTGCAAGTATTAAAAATCCAATCACAACAGTCGGAAGCCCTGCAAATATTTCGATAAATGGTTTTATAATTTCTCTTGTTCTTCCCGAAGCAATTTCTGATAAATATATTCCTAGAATGATTCCGAGAAACGAAGAAATTATTGTCGCGGGGATAGCTGTTAATAATGTTCCAAAAATCAAAGGGATGATGGAATATCGAGGGTTATCCGATGTGGGATACCATTCAATATTATTAAAAAATTCGGAGATCCCAATACTGCTAAGTGCACTAATGGCTTCCTTAAATAAAAAAATAAAAATTAGGAGCAAAAAGAGAACCGAAATCATCCCATTTAAAAAGAAAAAATATTTTACCGATTTTTCAATAAGGGCTGATTTGAAAGTACGTCTCTTAGCGTAGGATGAATGATAATTTTTCATATTATTAATTTTTGATTAATGGAATATATTCCATTGATTCAACGATTTTCTGTCCCTTTGCAGATAAAATATAATCAAGATAAAGTTTTTCCTTCCCTTTCGGGGTACCATTAGTATATGAATAAAGATAACGAGATAGAGGATAAACTCCTTCTCGTATAGCATCATAATCAATTGAATTATTTACAACGGGAGAGATTGCTTTAGAATTATCATCAATTTTTATCGAGAGAGCTTTAATATCATTACGAAGAGCGAAATAACCGACACCTCCGAAACCGATACCATATTTATCTTTTGAAACTGCCTCGGCAATTGAAGCCGTGCCTTGCAAGCTTTGCATATTAGAAGGGAAATCGATTTGCCGCCCCGATTCATTTTTCCCTAGAATGCTTTGCCGGAAATATTCATAAGTGCCGCTGCTATTTTCCCTTCCATATAGAACAATATTAGCATCAATTCCGTTTATCGATTTCCAATTTTTTATTTCACCCGAATAAATCTTTTTTAAGAGAGCCATTGAAATGGTATCTATTTTATTATTTGAATTGACTATAACTGCAATTCCATCAAGAGCAACGATATGCTGAATCGGATTAACTCCGTTTTGTTTAGCATAATTAATTTCATTTGGTTTTAGTTCACGGCTGATATTTGCAATGCTAGAAGTACCATTAATAAGTGAAGCGATGCCCGTACCCGAGCCACCTCCAGTTACCTGCACTGAAATTTCGGGGTGCTCTACCATAAAACCTTCAGCCCACCTCTGAGTAAGATTCACCATTGTATCAGAACCTTTAACTGATAAAGATTTCTTTCTGTTTGAGATGCACGAAACTAATAAAATGGTTAATAGGAATAATGTTACTATTTTTGATAGTCTATTTATTTTAGATACCTGAATTATTATTGACCAAAGATAACAAATCTTAATGAAATAATAATTTGCGTATATAAGTTGACGTGATTAAATTTAGCAGAATTTTAAAGGAAAGATATGCCTTCATTCAGCCACTCGTGGCTTCCATTCATTTACCTCTATGGTGTCGGCGGGATATTTTTTATCGGGGGAATGATTTTAATTAAGAAAGCAAAAATTCTTAATCCCGAAAGAAAATTAGATAGGAGATGGAAATGGCTTCTCTATTTCGGATTTTTCTATTATTTAGTTTTACACTTAATTATGATTTTAGCGGCTCTATACTGGTAAATATATGGAATCATTACACGGATTAGGAACTACTACCGACTGGGTAGTAATGGTGATTTATTTTGTAGGGATAATGCTCTTCGGAAGTTACTTTGCAAAGTATAATAGAAGTACGAATGATTTCTTCTTCGGAGGAAGGAGATTCTCATGGTGGCTTATATCAGTTTCTATTGTAGCCACGGGTGTGGGAAGCCATAGCTTTATAAAATATTCCGCAAAAGGTTTAGAGCACGGAATATCCTCCACGATGACCTATATGAATGATTGGTTTTTTATGCCGATCTTTTTATTTGGGTGGCTGCCAATAGTAATCTATTCACGCATTCGTTCCATCCCTGAATACTTTGAAAAAAGATTCAGTCCCACGGTGCGATTCATCGCTACGATATTTCAATTATTATATATGATCGGATATCTTGGTATCGGTCTATTGACTTTAGGCAAGACAATCACTCCGTTACTTCCACAAAGTTTTGCAATTTTAGGAATGACAATCCCCGTAACAATGATGGGTGTGATAGTTGCGATTGCGGTGATAACCGGCATCTATATAACATTCGGAGGGCAGACTGCGGTAATATTCACCGATTTAATTCAGGGACTTATACTTTTACTTGCAGGCATTTTAGTATTTATAATGGGAATAAATTATCTGGGTGGATTCGATAAGTTTTGGCATCTTCTTCCTCCCGATTGGCGGCTGCCGCTAGCAGATTTTAATAAACCGCCCGACTTCAATTTTGTCGGAATTTTCTGGCAGGATGGAGTTGCAGGCTCGGTCGGTTTCCTTTTTATGAATATGGGTTTAATAATGCGGTTCATGTCGGCAAAGAATTTAGATGAAGGTAGAAAAGCCGCTATATTTAATGTATTGTTTCTTCTGCCAATTTCTGCAATTGTCGTAAGCAATGCAGGTTGGATAGGGAAGGCAATGTTAGGACTCACGCCCGCACCATTAAATCCGGGAGTGAATCCCGATGAAGTATTTGTGGCGGTTACCCATATTATCGCTACTAAAGGCGTTTTCGGATTCGTGATTGCGGCATTAACGGCTGCACTCCTCTCTACCGTTGATTCATTAATTAATGCCATTGCGGCGGTTTATATGAATGATGTACATGTGCCATTGAAAGAAAAATTCAGGAAAAAATTCCGAAGCAAAGAGATCGAAACAAAAAAAGAATTGAACGCTGCGCGCATAGCATCTGCTGTATTTACCGGCATAGGAATTTTGGCTGCGATTCCATTTAGTACTTATCCGACTGTCTATGAAGCGCATGGATACTTCCATTCGATATTCACTCCTCCATTAGTAGCAGCAATATTCCTTGGTGCATTTTGGAATCGTTTTACAACTGCGGGAGTGGTAGTAACCTTTCTCGGCGGCAGTTCGTTAATGATTATCGGTGCTCGATATCCGGGTGTACTTATCACTCCAATCGCTCATGGAACCCCGATGGACCCTGTGCATCCATACACCTATATCAGTGCACTTTATAATACTATTGTTTGTTTTGGTGTAGGAATAATCGTAACCTTTTTACAAGTTCCGCTTACTAATCTTGTAAATTTTATTAAAAGAATTCCTAATCATAAAACGTATATGAGCGGGACAGTCGCAATTTCAGCTTTATTAATTTTATTGATATGGCTAAATATCGGCGGACTCCCGTTATTATTATTAGCGTCATTTGTACTTTCATTTTTAGTTGCCTTGGCATCCGTATATTTCTTAAAGTTCGATCCCGATTCACATTTAGAGGGATTGACTATTTGGTCTATCGCCAGAGCTAAGGAATTATTCAAAGGTGGAAAGATAAATGAACGGGACGGAGAAATTGTAAAAGTAAATTGGAAATTAAGGGACGATGCCATTGAGCTTATTAATGTTTCGGTAAAAGATATGGAAAGAATGTCGGCTGAGGTTGGTGATATCGTCTATTTATCCGATGCAAGAAAATATTTGGGCGGACTCAAATCGGTTCATACCCGACTCGGAGAGCCGCATACCGAAGAAGGCGTTGTCTATATCGGCACCGAGGATAAAGAAAATGCTCAATTCGTATCGGGCAGATTACTCACATTAGAAAAAGAATTATGATTTTTATAATTATATAGTAATAATATATTTTTCGTAAATTAGAGTTATTAGAAAAGAGATTGAAAAATTAATCGGGACAAAAAATGAAAATACACGAATATCAGGCAAAAGAGATATTAAAGAAGTTTAACGTAGCGATTCCGCAGGGCAAAATTGCCTTTAGCGCTGATGAAGCCGTTAAAGCAGCAGAAGAACTAGGCGGATCGGTTTGGGTTGTTAAAGCGCAGATTCATGCCGGCGGAAGAGGTAAAGGTGGCGGAGTAAAAGTAGCTAAGTCATTAGATGAAGTAAAAGAATATGCAGAGAAAATCCTGGGTATGACTTTAGTTACACATCAGACCGGACCGGAAGGACGTATAGTAAAAAGAATTTTTATCGAGCAAGGTATTAATATCGATAAAGAACTTTATCTAGGTATTACGTTGGATAGAGCAAAATCTAAAAACGTTATAATGGCATCTACCGAAGGCGGAGTGGAAATAGAAAAAGTGGCAGAAGAAACTCCTGAGAAAATTATAAAAGAAGCTATCGATCCGGAAGTGGGTATGCAGGCATATCAAGCACGCAAAATTGCATTCGGATTAGGTTTAAGCGGCGAGCAGCATAAAAACGCAGTGAAATTCCTTCTCTCGCTCTATAAGGCTTATGATGCTACCGATGCTTCATTAGCAGAGATTAATCCTTTAGTAGTTACGAAAGAGGGGCAAGTGATGGCATTGGATGCTAAAATGAATTTTGATGATAATGCGCTCTACCGTCATCCTGATATTTTAGCTTATCGTGATTTGGATGAAGAAGAACCGCTCGAAATCGAAGCATCGAAATATAATCTGAATTATATTAAGCTCGATGGTAACGTCGGATGTATGGTTAATGGTGCAGGATTGGCAATGGGCACGATGGATATAATTAAGCTTGCGGGCGGCGAACCGGCTAATTTCCTTGACGTGGGTGGCGGAGCTAATAAAGAAACCGTAGCTAACGGATTTAAGATTATCCTAAGCGATCCTAACGTTAAAGCTATCTTGATCAATATTTTCGGCGGTATCGTAAGATGCGACCGTGTGGCTCAAGGTGTTATCGATGCGGTTAAAGAGATAAAAGTAACCGTTCCCGTGGTTGTCCGTCTCGAAGGTACTAATGCCATTGAAGGTAAAGAATTATTAGAAAAATCAGGTCTCGATTTTGAAGTGGCTATTTCACTTCAGGAAGCAGCAGAAAAGGTTACATCCGTTCTTTCACGATAAATATTTTTTGCTTTTGAAACAAAATGAGTAATTCGTTTGTTTAGATATTTAGAATAGGAGGGAATATGATTGAGATAAGAATTACATTAGACGAAGCCGTGAAATTACTTAAAGAGAGAATGAATCACGAATTAATCTTTAGGAAAAAGGATGGCTTGATTGAAAAAAATTATGAGTTTGAGAATCTTACTTATTCAGAGCTATTAAGCATTACCGAAGCAGCCATTTTTGATACTATTGCTCTGCTTCCTTTAGAAGTTTTAACTAGTGAGAATAATCTCAAATTATTAATTACTAAAACTGTTCAGGCATTATCTCATAATTTCAATCGGGATGAGTATTTACTTTATTCCGAACGGAATACGAATAAGTTACTAGAACGGTTTATTAAAGAATCTTTGTATGCAATGAATGAAAAGACGTTTGTTTATAATTAATAAGTAATTCTATAAAGTACAAAGCCCATATCATAAAATGATATGGGCTTTTTTTTATTTCCATTTCTACAAGTTTCAATTCCGGTTCAATTTGTAGGCAAATTTAAAGAAATCGCCTACAATCAGAACCATCAAAATAATCGTTAAGAATACTAAAAGAAAATATTCATCATTATTAAATAAGCTAGAACATATTTTCTTGGTCATCACCTTGGTTTTGACGCGGCTTAGTATTGCGATCCTGCTGAGAAGGATTTAAGCGATAAGAAACACCGAGATAAATATTTCTTGAATCCATTCTTCGTGTGGAATTAGATAAGAAACCGAGACCCGTGGTTTCGCTATCAAACTTACGAGAATTAAATAAATCAGTCAAACGAAGAGTAACCGATAGATTACCATTCATAAAATCTTTTCTAAGTGCCATATCGGCGAAATAGGTTTCTTTCATTCTGCTTTGAGCCGTAACAATTCCTCCGCCCCAGCCCATCGACATAATATAGCTCGGTGAATTATAATTAAATATTAATTGTAGTACTATTCCCGCAGGAAGATTCATATTTGAATTGAACTTTGCAGTCCATGAATTACTATTAACATTAATATTAGCAACGCCTTTATCATCTAAAATAGTTTTGAAGATCGAGACATTCGCATTGACTTTCCACCAATCCCAAACTGAAGTAGTAGCAACAAACTCAGCTCCGTAGCTTTGGCTATGTGAAATATTTTTGAATGTGCTATATGTTACTCCATTTGGCATAAGAGTAGAAATTGTTGAGATAACATCATTAGTCTCTTTGAAAAATACAGTCGATGAAAGAGAAGTCTTGCCTATAAATTTTGAAAGTCCCAATTCAAGCGAATTAATATACTGCGGATTTAGTTTAGGATTACCCTGAAAAATATTCAATGAATCGGAATAATCGATGTATGGATTTAATTGGCGATTATTCGGGCGATCTACTCTTCGGCTATACGAAAACATACCTTCATAATCACTTCCAAAATCGTAGCTAAGATGAGCAGAGGGATATACACTAAAATAATCATTATCGAATGAATCGTTTTTATTTACTAAAGAAGCATCGATAATTACTTGCTCTAATCTAACGCCTGCTTGATATTTCAATCCACCCCAGATATTTGAATAGATCCCCCATCCCGAAATATTTTGTTCGTTATAATCAAAATAATTCTGAAGCGAGATATCTTCGTTCCAGTTAGATGTTCTTGAATCTAAATTAAAGTATTCATTTCTTGTATTCAAATTTTTGTTTGTGTATTTGGCACCGGTTTCGATTCTTCCGAAATCCTGAATCGGATCTATATAATTTAATTCTGCCGTGTACATCCGATGTTTATTATCGGTATTTGCTTTTGAAATTGTGCTAATAGCCGGCTGGAAAAAATTCTGTGAAATATTTTGAGAGGATTGCATTTTGCTATCATCAAAATCTGCCTGAAGAGTTAATTCCCTTCCTTTCGTATCGTAAGTCTTCTTATAAAACAAGCTATAATCAAAAGAATGATGGTTACGATCTGAGATATTATTACGAGTGAAAGATTGAACCGGATTAGATAAGCCGCTTAAATTTTGATTTTCTAAAATGCTCTTATTACCAAAATCCATTGTACGGTACTTAAAATTAAATCCGAGTGTATTAAGCCCGTCAATAAACCAATCGGTGCCAAGTGAAACATTTTGCATTCCCATATCATTCTTGAAGTATTGCGATTGATTAAGTTGAGAAGTACCCGATGAAAAGAAATTTGAACGAAGGGTGCTATTAGAACCACCGAATTTATTAAAGCGAGTATCATAACTTCCATAAATATTCACATCCGCACCGCGAAGATTTAGATTCATCGAAGTATTATATTTATCACCCGTGCCTGCATTAAGAGAGAAAACACCATTGACGCCGATATTAGATTTTTTCTTTGTAATAATATTTATTATTCCGGCAGTACCTTCGGGATCGTATCGTGCCGATGGATTTGTAACGAGTTCGATCGATTCGATAGTCGAAGCAGGCAATTGCTGCAATATATCTGAAGCCGAAAGCCCTTCTGTGCCGCCCGGACGTCCGTCAATTAATATTTTAAGATTAGAATTATTTCTGAATTTTACTCCGCCATCTGCATCGACAGTTATAGAAGGCACGTTTTGCATTACATCCAATGCGTTACCGCCCGAACTTGCAATATTTTTATCCACATTAATCACTTTCTTATCGAGATTATGCTGAATCATCTCCTGCTCGCCGGTTACAACAACCGATTGAACCTGAAAAGCAGTGGGCTTAATATAGATATCGCCTAGATTAGCTTCTTTACTCCGCGGATTTATGAAGATACTATCGATATAGATCGTTTCAAAACCGATAAAAGAAATTTTTGCATAAAACTTTCCCGGAGTTAATTTATCTAAAGAAAATTGCCCTTTTTTATCTGTAACCGTACCCGTTACCATCGTGGAATCGCGATATCGGAAAAGAACTACGTTGCTATATTCAATTGCGCCTTTATCTTGAGAATCTAAGACACGACCGAAAACTTTGCCGTCCGAGAACACCATTGCGCCGGCGGGACGCTGTCCTCCCATCTGCTGCGCATTAATGGATAGCGACATAAAAAGAAGAGAAAAGAGAAGCGAAACCTGAAATATCCTGAATTTTTGCATTATTTATTACCTTTTAATAAAATTGACTAATGATTAAACATACTTGGAGATAAAAAAGTTTAATAGTAATGATTTCTACCAAATACTTTTATTAAAACCGAAGATTAGATGCTTAAGTGAGTGCTTTAGTTCCGTGAAAACCGGGGGATATTATTAAAAATCTCTTTGTAAATGAGATATATTTAATATAGACCTACCGTGAAGTGGATTTCATGCCGATTTCGGCATATTATATCTAGATTGGCGCACAAATGGAACTATATTTGCGAATGAATTGGAAAGAACCTTTCGAGCAACAGAGAGATAGATACAGCGGCAAATGATACTATACTTGAGTTTGGGGGAAACAATGTTACTTCAAGTATGAAGCTCAACCGATCTGCAAAAATATAGAAGTGATACCGGCATCTGAAGAATGTAAAATATGAAACGGAAATGGATTTGATGCTAATAGAAAGTAATAATAAACGAGGTTCCCTCTCCCTTCTGGCTTTCTACTCTGATTTCTGCGTTATTTATCGAGCAATAATTTTTAACAAGTGCCAATCCGAGACCTGTACCTTCAAACTTTCGAGTGTAACCCTCTTCTTCCTGCGAAAATGGTGTGAATAAGCGAGATTTATATTCGTCCGACATCCCGATTCCCGTATCGGATATCGACATTTCGATTTTATTTAGAATATTTTTAGTAAGTGAAACTTTAATTGAACCAGTATCAGTATATTTTATTGAGTTATCTAATAAATTTGCTGCAATCTGCCCTAAACTATATTCATCGGCATACATTGAAAAATCAACATTGGGTGTAACATCAAGAATTAATTCCAATCCCTTATATCTAATTGCTTCCCGATATTCGTTAACTACTTTATTAATGATATCAAATTCTAAATCGATTTTACGAAATGAGGGAATATAACTGCCTAATTGAATTTCGGACATATTCAAAATCAGGTCGATAGTTCTGATCAGTCTTTTGGAAGCCGAAGAAATACTATTAAACCCTTCAATAAATTCCGGATCGATCTTCTCGCTTACTTCTTCCTTAATCAAGCCGAGGAAACTAAGGATAACATTTATAGGAGAACGAATCTCGTGAGACATTTGAGCGAGAAATTCAGTTTTCACTTTATCGGCTTTGACCGCCTGTTCACGAGCTAATATAATTTCTTCTTCATAATTTTTTAGATCATTGATATCGGTAATGAATCCTTCGATAAAGAGAATCTCCCCGAATTCATCAAAGATAGTTTTACCTTTTTCCCAAACCCATCTGATTTCACCGTCTGCACGTTTAATTTTATAAATGAAACTATGCTGAGATTTATTCCTCATAGCTTTTTCAGTAATATCTGAAATCATTTTACGAAATTCCGGAAGAATGATTTCATTATAAGAAATAAGATTATTATAAAGAATAGCTTCTCGAGAATAACCCGTTAAAGATTGAACGCCTTCACTCATAAAGAGCATAGTCCAATCATTATCATACTTACATCTATACGCCATACCGGGGAGATTAGAAAAAAGAGTTTCGAGCATTCTTTGATTTTCGGAAAGCTGATATTCAGCCGCCATTCTTTTATCTTCTTCGAGCATAAATTCGAGCGCATAACCGAGATCCATCGCCAATTCTTTTAGAATATCGATCTCTTTGGATTCAAAGAAATTATCTGTTTCGGAGAAAAATGAAAACAGTGCTTCGATTTTACCATTTACCGAAATAGCAAAAGCACCAAACGACTTAATTTTATGGTTATGAATCTCATTAATCCAATCGGTATCTAGTTCCGAATCATCTAAGTTTTGCGAAATAAAATAATCCTTATTGTAAGTATAGTCCGAATTGATTTCAAAAAGTTTTTCAAATTCATCAAAAGAAATAAATGTCCTGCTTAGAGATTCCGCATTCCCTGATCTAGCCGTTAAATTAATTTTCCTGTTCTCGTAGTCGATTTCGCAAATTTTAGCGAAAGAATATTTCCCGTCGTTTATCGCAATATCGCAAGCCTCTTGAAATAATCGATTTCTATCTTTCACTCGGACAATCGATTGATTAATATTGCTTAATACAGTTAAAGTTCGGTTTAGTTTAATAATTCTATTATTAAACTTAGTTGTTAGTTCTGTTTTTTCCGTTTCAGATTTTAATTGTTCCTGAAATAATTTTTTTTCGTTATCCCGAAAGACTAAAAAAATTAAGAATCCAATAATGACAATTAAAAAAGAGGCAAAAGTAAAGATGAGATAACCTCTTAGAT
>CALDDL010000210.1 GCA_937936675.1 uncultured bacterium | reverse complement strand
TATTAATTACTGCATATTCTTCTGTCCCGACTGCTATCACTGCATTGAAAAACGGAGCTTATGATTATGTAACAAAACCAGTTGATCCCGATGAACTTGCTCATCTTGTCAAAAACGCACTTCAGCAAAAATCATTAAAAATCGAGAACGCACTCCTGAAAGAAAATCTTGATGAAGTGATAAAGCCCGATAATCTGATAGGCGAAAGTTTTCAGATGAAGAAAATTTATGAGTTAGTTCATTCGGTTGCAAAGACGGATACAACAGTTTTGATTCGAGGGGAAAGCGGCACGGGAAAAGAATTAATTGCGAAAGCAATTCACATCAATAGCAATAGAAAATATTCTCCGATTATTACGGTGAATTGCGGAGCACTCGCCGAATCTCTTTTAGAGAGCGAATTATTCGGTCATGAAAAAGGGTCGTTCACCGGTGCTCAATTCAAACGTAAAGGTAAGTTCGAGATGGCAGACGGAGGCACGATCTTCTTAGATGAAATCGGCTCCATTTCCCTTAGAATGCAGATTGAATTATTGCGGGTTCTTGAATCAAAACAGTTTAATAGAGTGGGCGGTAATGATTTAATTAAAAGTGATTTCAGAATAATTACTGCAACAAATGAGCCGCTCGAAGAATTAGTCAAAGAAGGCAAATTTAGAGAAGACCTTTATTACCGATTGAATGTATTCACAATTGTTATTCCTCCACTGCGCGAAAGAAAAAATGATATCCCTCTCTTGGTCGATTTCTTTATCGGCAAGTTTTCTACCGTTATGAATAAGAAGAAGAAAAAAGTTTCCAAAGAAGCGATGGATTTCTTATTGGAATATGATTGGAGGGGAAACGTAAGAGAATTGGAGAATGCAGTAGAAAGGGCAATGGTTGTCGGGAAAAAAGATACTATTGAAGTGGATGATCTCCCGTTCCATGTATCTAAGAATATTTTTGAATTGGATGAAGGCGATAATAGCCTTGCCGCAATGGAGAAAAAATATATTCAAAAAGTACTAAATGAAACGAGTTGGAATATTTCAAAAGCCGCACAGGTTTTGGGAATCGATAGAGCTACTTTATATAATAAAATAAGTAAATATGATCTTCGTAAAGATGAGTATTAATGGATATTTATCTTACACCGCTTAAATTTTACAACCAACTATTGTTGCAAAATCTTGTTGCGGAATTTTCTAAAAGATTTTCTTGTAAAATTCATCTTAATGATCTTAAGGTCAATATAGACGATTTTTTTTCTATCGAAAGAAAGCAATACTATTCGACACAAATACTTGCCGAAGTAATTAATCTCACTGATAATATTGAAGGAAAAGTGCTTTTGCTGACCGATGTGGATCTGTTCGTACCAGCGTTGACTTTTATTTTTGGCGAAGCGCAGCTTAATGGAAAGCACTCTATTGTTTCGGTATGCCGATTGCACGAAGAATTTTATTCGGGAATATCGAATGATAAACTACTGCTCGAACGCTCGATGAAAGAAGCACTTCATGAACTTGGACATAATTACGGATTGAGGCACTGCCTTGATTGGGATTGCGTAATGCATTCATCCAACGGAATCGAGGAAGTGGATATAAAAGGCAATGGATACTGCCCCGCCTGCGCCAAAATCGTTGATGGATATCTGAGGTGATCTTACTAAAAGATGATTAATAGTTTAATTAAAAATTAAATTCTTTATACGGCAATACCTGAAAATCCCAAAATTCAATTCGGGTTGAATATCGTATTTGCTCCCCTTGTTGCAATTAGTCCTACTTGATAAATTGGAAAATAGTTTATATATTTCGACCAGAAAACGTAAAAGGTCTAAAAAATTATGAACCTAAGTAAGGATGAAGAAGTAAAAGCAGCTATTCTTGAAGCTGCTAAGAATGTTTTTCAAAAATGGGGCTTGAAAAAAACTACTATGGAAGATATTGCTAACGAAGCCGGAAAAGGTAAAAGCACCCTTTATTATTATTATAAAAGCAAAGATGATCTATTTGGGGAATTAACTATGAGTGAATTTACCATTATGATTTCTAAAGCCAAATTAGCCATTCAACAAGAAAAAACAGCAAAAGGGAAATTAAAAAAATATATTTCTACTATGTTAATTGAGCTTAAGCAAACTGTTAGTTTATTCCCTCTTCTAAAAGGTGAAATAAAGGGAAACAAAGAACTAATTGAATCTCTTCTTAAACAAGTTGAAGAAACAGAAGAAAGAATAATAATTGAAATATTAAAACAAGGACTTATTTCGGGAGAATTTCACTTTCTTAGTAAATCCGATCTAAATAAAGCTGCCAACGTAATTGTGGGAATTGTTCGTGGTCTTGAACTTTTCCTCTTTTTAGATAATGATGATATTGAAAAAATAGAGATTATAACACGAATGATTGCTGAAGGGATTTAATATTTTTTTAAATAGTCCTCGACCAAAAAACTAAAATAGTCTATAAATCGAAAGGAATGATATATGAAACTGAAAATACTAATAATGTGTTTATCGCTACTGGGTATTAGTCTACTCACGCAGGCCTGTTATGATGGTAAAGCTGAATACTCACTTAAAAATTCTGTGATTGATGTAGAAGTTGAAAAAATAAAAAGTATAGATGGAAATGAGATTTTTGCTTATAGTGGCACAATTGAAGAATCTGAGTCTATTTCTTTAAGCTTTTCTGTCGTAGGAAGCGTTTCCCGTGTTCTGGTTTCCCCCGGAGACTTTGTAAAGAAGGGACAGCTTCTTGCAGAAATTAATAGCGAAACATATAAGAATGTTTACGAAGTATCTTTCTCAGCAGAAAAACAAGCAGAAGATGCCTACAATAGACTACTTCCAATGTTTAAAAATGGAAATCTACCGGAAATTAAATTAGTAGAGGTGGAAACAGGTTTGCAGCAAGCAAAATCTGCTACTGCAATTTCTAAAAAAAATGTTGAAGACTGCAAGCTTTATTCCCCTATTGATGGAATTGTAGGAAAGCGTTCTATGGAATCAGGGATGAGTGCTATACCAAATTTAACATCGATAAATATTGTAAAAATAGAAAAGGTGTTTGCAACTGTTCCTGTTTCCGAAAATGAAATTTCATCCATTAATAAAGGACAAAAAGCAAATATTACTATTGCAGCATTGAGTAATAGCGAGTTTACAGGAGTAGTGGAAGAGATTGGAGTTCTTGCAGAACCACTTACTCATTCTTACAAAATAAAAATTGGGATATCAAATATCAAACGTAAAATTAAACCGGGAATGATCTGCGAAGTATCTATTAATAAAAATAATAATACCGGATTATCAGTTCCAAGCAGAGCAGTTATGGTGGATGAGATAGGAAGAAATTTTGTTTATGCGGTAAATCAAAATAAATCAGTAAGGAAATATGTTACAACGGGCAGACTTTTAAAGAAAGGTGTTGAAATTACAAGTGGATTAAATGAAGATGAACTAATAGTAGTTGCGGGTCATCAGAAACTTGTTGACAATTCATTAATTCATATCGTCAATCGATAAGTATAGGAAAATTATTTTATGAGAAATAAAAGAACATATATAGAAAATATTCGCCGACATAAACAATTAATAATAATTTCTACGACCATTCTAGTAATACTTGGAGTAATAGCTTTAACACAAATGCCAAGAGATGAATTTCCGGAATTTAAAATTAGGCAGGGATTGATTATTGGAGTATTTCCGGGAGCTACATCGCAACAAGTGGAAGAACAACTAACTAAAAAAGTAGAAAACTACCTATTTCAATATGAATCCGTAGATAAAAGAAAAACACACTCTGTATCAAAAGAAAATGTAATGGTTATTTATGTGGAAGTTCAGAAAAAGGAAAAAGATACTAAAGCGTTTTGGGCAAAACTGAAACATGGACTGAATGATTTTAAGGGGGAGCTTCCTTCGGGTGTAATGTCTCTTACTGCTAATGATGATTTTGGAAACACTTCTGCAATACTTCTGGCTGTGGAATCCGAAACAAAAACATACAAGGAGCTTGAAAAATATATAGAGAAATTTGAAGAAAGCATTAGAAAAATTCCTTCAACTTCAAGAGTAAATCATTATGGGTTTCAGAAAGAAGAAATCAACGTCTATATAGATGATTCTAAGATTACAAATTATGGAATAAAACCAATAATGGTATTGGCTGCACTAAGACCGGAAGGAAGTATTAATTATGCCGGTGATATTGATGATGGTAATTTTATTAGACCAATTCATATCCCTTCTGATCTTAAAACAGAAAACGATATTGCAAATCAAATTGTTTATTCTGATCCATTTGGAAATGTTGTAAGAATAAAAGATATTGGAAAAGTTGTTCGTGAATATGAAGAACCAAATTCATATATAAGACTTAATGGTAAAAAATGTTTAATTGTCTCCTTAGAGATGCTCCCGGGGAATAATATAGTTCAATATGGAGATGAAGTTAAAAAGGAAATAGAAAAATTTAAAACGCAAATACCCTCCGATGTTCGCGTGGGGTTGATTTCAGATATGCCCGATTTCGTCTCCCAATCGATATACAATTTTTTAAAAGAATTTGGGTTGGCAATAATTTCCGTAATATTTGTTACAATTTTACTACTTCCGAGAAGAGTAGCTCTGGTTACTGCGTCTGCAATTCCCATTTCAATATTAATAACACTTGGTATTATGTGGACAACAGGAATAAACCTTCAAACAGTATCGCTTGCAGGACTGATTATAGTACTTGGGATGGTTGTAGATAATGCAATTGTTATTATTGATAATTATGTAGAGAAATTGGATCAAGGAATATCACCTCACGATGCTGCCTCGCAAAGTGTTACAGATCTTTTTGCTTCGGTTTTTTCGGCAACTTTAATTTTGATCTTCACTTTTGCCCCGATGGTTATGTTTATGAGCGGACTTGTAGGTGATTTCATAAAATCACTTCCTCTTACAATAACTTATGCATTGTTAATTTCACTTCTTGTTTCGGTTGTATTAGTGCCTTTGATGAGTTATATTTTTATTAAACAGGGACTAAAAGGAGATAAAAGCAAAGGTAAAAAAGAAGCATTCTTAAGGTGGCTTCAATCATTTTATGATAATACATTAGAAGTAACCTTTAAGAAGAAAAAAACTGTAGTCCTCATTGGAGTAGGAACATTTGTTCTTGGTATTCTTATTATGATGATAACTCCTCAACAGTCATTCCCATCATTCGATCGCAATCAATTTGCAGTTGAAGTTTCTCTTCCGGTTGGAAGTTCCTTGAATCAAACTGATGCTGCACTAAAAGAAATTGAGGAAATATTAAAAAAAGATTCGCGAGTAAAAGAAGTTGCTGCATTTGTAGGGACAAGCTCGCCAAGGTTCAACACACTTTATGCTCCAAATTTCCCTGCAAAGAATATTGGACAGCTATTAGTAATTACTGAATCTAGTGAAGCGACTAAAGAAATTCTTGATGAATATAGCAAAAAATACAGTAATTCAAATCCTAATGCTCACATTAAATGGAAGCAGCTTGAAATGACTTTTAGTAAATCACCTATTGAAGTAAGAATTTCTGGTGATAGCATTAAAACCATAAAATTAGTTGCTGCACAAGTAGCCGGAATAATGAGGGGAGTCGAAGGTACAGAATGGATTAAAACAGATTATGCCGAGCCGCTTCAATCTGTAAGATTGGATTTGAAACGAGATGAAGCAAACCGACTCGGTTATTCAAAGACAATTCTTAATTATTCTTTGTTGGTTGGTACAAAAGGATTTCCAGTTTCAACTATTTGGGAGAATGATTATCCGCTAAATGTAAATTTGAGAATTGATAGTAAAGTCAAAACAAATATTGATGAAGTAATGAATCAATATGTAACCTCACCATTATTGGTATCATCCGTACCTGTAAGACAATTAGTGGATGCCAAACAAGAGTGGACAGAGGGAGAAATTGCCCGTAGGAACGGGATTCGGACTATAACCGTGAGTGCAGATATTGAAAGAGGTCTTTATGCTGAAAATATATTAAAAAAGATGAAACCTATTATAGATAAAATGAAATTGCCGGAAGATGTTGAAATAAATTATGGCGGTGAATATGAAATGAGCATTGAAGAAGTTACGCCAATTTATTATTCACTATTAGTTACAATTGCTATCATATTCATAATACTACTTATACAATTCAGAAATACTAAAACCGCACTTCTTATAATGATGACTATGCCTTTAAGTATTTTTGGTGCAGCATTCGGAGTAAAGATTACGGGCTATCCATTCAGCATTACTGCCTTAATTGGAATTATAAGCTTAATGGGTATTGTAGTAAGAAATGGAATTATCTATATCACTTATGCAGAAGAGCTTCGTAAAGAACATGGACTCACACTCGAAGATGCAGCAGTCTCTGCAGCAAAAAGAAGGATGCGCCCAATTTTTCTTACATCAACAGCAGCGGCAGTAGGTGTTATGCCAATGATTATTAGTGGTTCGACGCTATGGGGACCCCTTGGAGCAGTAATTTGTTTCGGATTGATTTTCGGATTAATATTATCACTTATAGTTCTGCCAGTACTTTATTATCTCTTTCATAGAAAAGATTTTGTAAAAATTGAAAATGGTGAATTAGCATGAAAAAAATAAATTTAGTTATTCTTCTATTGATACTTAATATAAGTCAAGTTTTCTCTCAAGGAGTCCTTACACTTGATGCAAGCAAGAAGCTTGCACTAGAAAACAATGTACAAAGTAAAAATAGCAAGCTTGAAACGGAAGTTGCTCATCAGATTAGTAAATCTGCTTTCACAAATTTTTTCCCAAGTATTAATATGGGAGGACTTATTTTCCGTGTAGATAAAAATTTTATGGAGATTAAATCCGAGGGAGGTGATCTTCCGGTGTATGATGGTAATTTGGATAATCTCAGTAGTGCAACTCAATTTGCTTTTTTACCAAGCGGAACAATGGGTTTGCTTAAGAAAGGAACAATCGGGTATATAAATGCAGTTCAACCAATATTTGCAGGAGGTAGAATAATTAACGGTAATAAACTTGCCTCATTGGGAGAGGATATTTCAGTTTATAAAGAAAAATTAGCAAGAGATGAAGTAATCCTTAAAACAGAAGAAAATTACTGGCTGATTGTTTCGCTCAATGAAAAATCTAATACAATTAAGAAATATGAAGAACTTTTGAATAGACTTTTATTGCAAGTTGAAGACGCTTTTGCATCCGGAATTGTAATGAAAAATGATCTACTAAAAGTGAAATTAAAACTGAGCGAAATAGAACTAAATAAATCGAAATTAGAAAATGGAAGAAAATTAGCAGCTATGGCATTCTGCCAATATATTGGTATTCCTTATGATTCAGCTTTGGTATTAAAAGATGAATTGCAGATTAGTGAATTACCTCAAACTTATTTCATTGAGAAAAATGAAGCACTTAAAATGAGAACTGAATATGCTCTTCTCGAAAAATCCATTGAAGCAGAAAAACTTTTAACAAAAATGAAACTTGGAGAATATCTTCCACAAGCCGGTATTGGATTGAGTGGGCTATATATGAAACTTGATGAAGGGAAAGAAAGAACAATCGGAATGGTTTTTGGAACTGTTTCTGTGCCGATATCGGGCTGGTGGGGTGGCTCTTACGAATTGGAAGAAAGAAGTATTAAAGAAGATATTGCAAATAATAATTTAAATAATAATTCGCAATTGCTAACTCTTCAAATTGAAAAATCGTGGCAGGACTTAACTGATTCATACAAACAATATTTGCTAAGTGAAGAATCCTTAGCACAGGCAGAAGAAAACTTAAAAGTAAATGAAGATAGCTACGAGAATGGATTGATAACTGTTTCTGATTTATTGGAAGCACAAGCCCTCTCTCAGCAGACATTAGATCAATTAACCGATTCTAAAGCTAATTACATCGTAAAAAAATCTATCTATCTAAAAGTATCAGGAAGATAATTTCGGAAATTATATTTTTACCTAATCAATTTTATAATGACTTCAGTACTTTTATTTGATTAATAAATATTTATAGGGAGAAAAAGATTCCGGAGAAGGACAAGTATTAGTTAATTTAGTTGTTCTTCTCCGAATAGATATTTTTATTGGCTTCTTCTGCCGCCGCCCATACGGTCGCCACGATTATCTCTAAAATTATTCATACGT
>CALDDL010000209.1 GCA_937936675.1 uncultured bacterium | reverse complement strand
CGCAAATCTGTGTATGATTCACCAACAGAATTTAATAAAAATGAATATTTCTGATTGGAGAATCCCGTCTTTATGCCAATATTGGAATGAAGTACAAGATTTTGGAAAGCGTGTGATTTGGGTAAAAATTTATATAAAATAAATATTAATACCGCAGATGCCACAAAGATTATCGCCAACTGAATGACCGCAAAAGAAACAAATGAAAAATCTGTTAATTCAAAATCCGAAAGTAAACCAAGAAATAGCCCGAGCACCATCATCACAATTCCCGCAATTCCAAATATTCCGAATCCCGGTATTACAAATATCTCTAAGATCAATAGAATTACTCCCGCAAAGAAAAGTAATATCTCTATTACCGATGCCAATTGGAGGATATAACTTGTACCGAAAAATAGTGCTAACGCAATTATTGCTGCCGTTCCGGCAAATCCCCATCCCGGTGTCTTAATTTCCGTAAATAATCCGACCAAACCGATCATAATTAACAAAGATGAGATAATAGGATTATTAAGGAATCGAACTACATCCTCTGCCCAATTTGCGCTGATTGTTACAAATTGAGGATTAGTAATTCCGAATGCCTCAAGTGCTTCTTTTTCTGAAGCTAAAACCGAATCTGCAATTAAATATTTAGCAGCCTCTTTTGCAGTTAATGTGATAAGTGTTGTACTGTCATCTTTTAATTCAGGTACAATTACTTTTTCATCAACCATTCCTTCGGCAATATCCGTTCTTCTACCATTCTTTTCTGCCGTGGCACGCATCTCTGAACGCATATAAGATTGATATTTTTCTGATTGCTTTTGCCCTGCTCCATCTACTACCGTAGTTGCTCCAATGGATGCTCCGGGCACCATTATAATTTTTTCACAAGAAAGAGATATTAATGCTCCCGCGGATATTGCACGCTTATCAATAAATGCTATTGTCATTACATTAGAATTAAGAATTGCATCCTTAATCTGAGTTGCGGCATCAACCCTGCCACCGAATGTATTTATTTTGAATAAAACGGCTTTTGCGTTATTCTGCTCCGCTTCACTAATAACCCGGCGCACGTAAGGCGCCAATCCAAGGTCAATATCACTTTCGATTGTACCGATATATACTTTATTGCTTTGAGCGATAAGTAAGTTAGCTAATAGGAGATAACCTATTATAAATAAACGAGTTATTAGGTTTGTTTTCATTTTATTTCTTGCTATAAGCATAGTTAAGAATTTTGTAAACTAATTTTGCTGCTACGAACGAGGAAGATGTATCTTTTTTATCGGGAGCAAGCTCCACTACATCAAATCCTATTATATTTTTTGATTCCCCTACTCTCTTTAATAAATTCATCGTCTCATCCCAAAATAATCCACCAGGTTCCGGAGTTCCGGTATGTGGCATGAACGATGGATCGAATCCATCCACATCAAATGTAATATAAACATTCTCTTTAAGCGAATTTACCACCTCTTCCATCCAAAAATTGCCGTATAAACCGGTTCTGATTCCGCGAGAATAGAAAGTTTTTATGCCGTGCTCCCGAATATACTCCGCTTCCTCTTTGCATTGCGCTCTAATACCTACTTGAACAATATCATTTGTGTGCTCTGCCACCCTAGCCATTACGGATGCATGAGAATACTTGCTCCCTTCGTACGATTCACGTAAATCCGAATGAGCATCAAATTGAAGTATAGATAAATTTTGATACTTTTCAAGATGTGCCAGAACAGGAGCACTTGATATTGAATGCTCCCCTCCAAGTGTTACTACAAACTTACCCATATCCAAATACTTCTTTACATTCTTATATATTTCTGAAAGTGCCTTCTTAGAAGAGAGTTTTTCTAGCTTCATCGGGGATAGTGTGGCTATCCCCTTTTCAAAGCATAGTTCGCGATTTAATTCTTCATCAAAGAACTCAACATAATGAGATGCTTTAATAATCTCTGCCGGTCCATCCTTCGTCCCCTTTCCATAACTAACAGTCTTTTCGAATGGTGCAGATAAAATTACGATTTCGGAATCTTTGAGATTAGAATACTGCTCCTCAATCGCTAAAAAATTCTTCTTTATGCCAAGCTCTTTCATTTTAATTCCTTTCAAAATTTATTTTGTATCGTTAGCTTTAATAATTGTAGCAATAGCACTACGTTCAAATTTAGCTTTAACGTTATTGCCTAGATCAAGTAAAACAGTCTTTTCATCAAGACCCGCAACAGTGGCATGCATTCCACCGCCTGTTATTACTTTATCCCCTTTTTCCACACTCGCAAGCAATTTTTCTCTCTCTTTTGTTTTCTTTTGCTGTGGACGAATGATCATAAAATAAAAAATTGCGAATATAGCACCAAACATAATAAGTGTGCTTATCATACTTCCTCCGCCGCCGCCGTTTGGCTGTGGCGCCATTGCTAATAATAGATCCATTTTACTCTCCTAAATTGAATTTATGTTATACATTAATTTATTAATAATTTCCTTCTTCCACTCGGAAAAAGTACCTTCTTTAATTTTTTCTCTCGCTTGACGAACTAAATCTAAATAAAACGTCAAATTATGTATTGATGCCAATTCATAAGCTAATATCTCCTTTGCATTAAATAGATGCCGTAAATATGATTTCGTAAAATTCTGACAAGTATAGCATGAACAATTCGGATCAAGCGGAGTAAAATCCTCCTTATATCCTGCATTTCTCATCGATACTACTCCAATTGAAGTGAATAAATATGCATTGCGTGCATTGCGAGTCGGCATCACACAATCGAACATATCCACACCCCTTTCAATCGCCTCTAATATATTTTCCGGTCGCCCCACACCCATCAAATAACGGGGCTTTTCCACCGGCATTAGATCAGTTGTAAAATCCACCAATTCATACATCTGCTCCATCGGCTCGCCGACTGCTAATCCCCCGATTGCATAAGCATCAAAATTGAGGGCAATCAGATCAGCAGCGGATTTTTCTCTTAAATCTTTATAAAAGCTTCCCTGTATAATACCAAATAAATATTGTTTATGCCCATAAAGAGGTTCGGTTTTTTCAAAAGCTTCCTTGTTTAAGACAGCCCATTTGCTCGTAAGTTCCTGCGATTTTTTAGCATAGTCATATTCGCATGGAAACGGTGTGCATTCATCAAGCGGCATCATGAAATCAGACCCGATACTTCGCTGAATCTTAATTACCTTTTCAGGTGAAAAAAAATGCTTCGATCCATCGAGATGACTCTTAAATTCCACGCCATCTGCTTTCAACTTTCTTAATTCCGAAAGAGAAAAGACCTGAAATCCACCGCTATCGGTCAATATCGGTCTATCCCATCCCATAAATTTATGAAGCCCGCCCGCTTTTTCTAATATTTCTGTCCCGGGTCGAAGATATAAATGATATGTATTTCCAAGAATGATTTGCGCTTTCACATCTTCTTTGAGGGCTTTCGGCGTTACTGCTTTTACTGTCCCTTGAGTGCCCACAGGCATAAAGATTGGAGTTTCTATTTCACCATGAGAAGTTGTTATTTTACCGAGACGTGCTTTAGAATTTGTATCTGTTTTTAGTAATTGAAAATCCAATTATACCTATCATATTTAATTTTATCCCAATTATAAAGATAAAGTAATTAAGGGAATACTCAAAGCCGATACTCCCTTTAGCCCTTACTTCATTATTGTGTTAAATCGGATTCGATTTTAATATGGAATGAACTTTGCAAATTGTTCACATCAAAAATTACATTATAATAACCATATATCTGATTTCAACCATGGCTTAGAGTTACATGGTAGCAATAAATAAAATGGAGTAGTTAAAGAAAGAATTATTATACTGTCATCTCTACAACTTCAAATAATTTGTCTAACTCTTTCTGCAGCTCGATAGTCTTCGAAATCGCCGTAACGATTTTGCAATATGTTCTCACTTCGTCTGCAGTGAGCGATCTCCCTTTCCTGTCCTTTAACCATTTTTCACATACTTGATATCCACCGATTCGATACTGCCAAACTTCCTCCTCTATCCCCTCAAAATATTGATTATTATTTATCCATACTCTGCCTGTTTTGATCTGGTCGGTGTCATAAGTCAGTTTTTCTACCTTATTTCCTTTATTCTCTTCAATCGGAAATTTGGCAATAGTTCTATCCAATTCTTTCGATTTAAGTAGATGCAAATCAGCGAGTTTCTTTCCGAGCTTACCAAGTTGAATAAAAAGTTCATAATCTTTCGTGAATGGAATACGAGGAAAATCGATATTCAAAAATTCCGCATATTTCGTTCGATAAGTATAACTGTAAAGAATCCCATAGATATAGTAAAATATTTCTTCGGGTGTTACTTCATTTTGAAATGCTCCACTAAGTTCTGAGAATGTTTCGGGATTAATATTCGGCTGCTTAGCCTCATAATCAATCACCGGTTCAAATATCATCATCTGCGAAGCTAGAGAACTCTTTTTCTTCTTTTGCTCTGGATAAATATAAAGAGGAAAAACTAACTCTCCTCCTCTGCGGAATAAATTTAGATCAACTATATTTTCCGAGACAAATACAATATCATAAGTATCAGAACCAATAACGCCCGATTGCCGACCGACACATAAGGCGGTATTCTCCTTTAGCAGATGCCTCATCGTTTCTCCTCTAGGTCGGCAGTGAAAACCGCCTGTATTCCCGGTGTAGTAAGTATAACGAATATCAAATGGGCGATATAAAATCGGTTTAATATTATTTTTTGACATCCCACTATTTTTTAAGTCTTGTTTAGCTAGGTCAATTTTCCAATCTCTAACATCTTTCCCAAGCTCATAAGTCTGCCTCGCTAATTCAGTCTCGAGTCTAATAAAATTTTGAACACGTTTCCATATTTCCTCCTCGCTCCAAGCAATAGTTAAAGAGTCACGAGCTGTAACTATACCAACATTATTAATAGGAAATATTTCTGTGAGCTTTATAAATTTTTCATAACTTTTTCGCAAAGTTATATCTTGCGGCACAAATAGATAAAATTCACTTTTCGGTTTAAGCCTGTTCCATCTTACATTTTTAATAGAGTGTTTATTAAGCCAATTATATTTCGTATCTCTTAAACCAAAAATCTCTTGATGATATATTGATTTTGTTTTGGATTTTTTGTGCTTTATAAAAAATGCTATTGCCACTCCCTGTTGAATATCAAAAACATTTTCGTCCTTGCTTCCATCAGGAGATTTCTCTTTCTTTAAATTATTTCCATGCAAATCGAGAATATAAATTTCATCAAAAGTGTTCATTAAAGATTGCCGCATACCTCGAAATGTCGGATTATCGAGATAACTATGATTTGTAATAAACCCTAATATACCTTCGCCTGCTTGATCTATTTTCCACTGCGAAAAACGAATAAACTTCACATAGTCATCTTGCAGCCATTTAGAATTTTTTTCGCCAAGCGGTTTCCCATCCACTTGATAATACTCTTTTATCTCTTCGGTAATCCATTCACCGATATTTGAAGAATGTCCGGAATATGGCGGATTTCCGAGCACAACAAGAATCGGAACTTGTTTTTTAATTTTTCCGGCTTCGTGGCTCTCGTGCGAAAGTGATGACATTCCCGGAAATCGTGATTCATCAAGTTCTTTCATTTCGAGTGTGTTGGTAAGGTAATATTTTACGCGCTCATCATCCTCCATTCTGTAGCCCAGCTCCTCCAATAGAAACGACATCTTCATGTGCCCTATTGCATAAGGAGCCATCATCAATTCAAACGAATAATAGTTTTGAAGTATCTGTTCCTTAAGAAATGTTTTAACTGCACCTCTCCCATATTTCCCCTTGAATTCTTCTACCGCTGTTTCAATAGCTTTTGCTAAGAAACTAAGTGTGCCGCCTGCGGGATCAAGTAAAGTTACATCCTTTGATGCAAGTCCATCTCCAATATCAAATTTCTCTTTAAGTATTTGATGAAGAGATCGGACAATAAATGACACGACCGGTTCGGGAGTATAATAAACTCCTCTCTTTTCTCTAGTTTTGGGATCATATACCGAAAGGAATGTTTCATAAAAATGTAATACCGGGTCGCTTCCTTTTCCTTCCTTGTAATATTGATCAAGAATCTTTTTAGCATCTGCGGCACTTAGTACCTCTGCGATATCATCAATAATTACTTCCATCTGTAACGGAAGGTCTTCTAACGAAATGAATTTGAATACATCTCTAAGAATCCCAATCGATTTTGGAATGTATGAGAAAGCTAACTTCCTATTGAAATCTTTTTCTGCGCGTAAGCGGGCTGCGAATAAACCATAAGTAATCGTTTGTGAATAAATATCCGCAAATTCATTTTCATTTATTCCTGCTATTAAAAACTCTTTGAAAGCATCATAAAAACCATGAATCGATTCTGTACCGAGTTTTAATTCCTCGCTTACAATTTCATCTTTCAAAAATCGTGTTCTTTTTGCTAGTTCAATTGCAAGAGTCTTCGCAGTGTAAGTTCTCGGAAGTGAAAAATCTAAAAATCTTTCGAGGAGTTCAAATAATTTATCTTCATTTTCAAGAGCAGGAGATGTGGAGAGTTTTCTAATTACGAATGGACGAGCGATAGATATCTGTTCAATCCTTTCTCCGTTTCTATATAAACGAAATTCGGTAAAGTTCGTTAAAATTACATTTGGAAAAGTCGATAAATATCTTTCAAGCTGTGGAGTATCTTCAATTTTGTCTAAATCAGCACCTAAATCTTTCGCTTCAATATAACCGATTATTTTTTGTTTACCATCCCAAATTCTAAAATCGGGATTACCTGCTTCCGTTTGCTTCGGCAGAACAGTAATATCAATCTTCTTTTTCCTTTCTGAGATAGAAAATTGAGTAATGAAATCTGCAAGATGCTTATAGTACGATTCTTCCCTCGCATCCCCTTTCTGATATTCTTGGAATAAATTAGATAAATAATTTTTTGTCATAACATTAATATACTGAACAATATTAATTAAGGGAATTTTATCTTTTTGAAAATTCCGGTGATTTTTTCAAAACCATACTCAATCTTATTCGTTACTGTTTCCATTGCCTCGGAAATAGTTTTCTTTCCCTTATTTTCATCACCCGGTTTACCGCCATTAATCTTATTTGCCATATCCATTACATAAGCAACTGGATTAAAAGCATATTTTGCAAAAGTTTCTTTTTTCTCTACTGCTATATTTTTAAGAGCAATTTTTATCCTTTCCCTTACGTCCCCAGTTATTAATTTTGCTGTATCATAAACTACACGGAATGATGGTCGCAAATCTTTATCGCTGCTTATATAAACTTTATGACAATAGTATTCAGTGATAAATGAGATTCTAGTTACAAGCATTGCATTTACAAATCCATCCCCTATCGAACCCATAATTTTATCTATAAATGGAATACTCTTCATTCCATCTGAAGCAAGACTCGCAAATATTTCATCGGAGGCATATTCGACACCTTCCGAACCGCCAATCGCCATTGCTGTATATATCTTTCTCCCGATGCCAAATAGATCTTTATTCGATACTCGTCCGTTATATGTTATAAAAATCTCTTTCACTAAATTAATACTGGCTGATAATATTATGATAGCATCTAGAAAACCATTCTGCGATACCGCCGTACTGTAAAATACTTTCGATATATACCTTTGACGTAAAGCCATTACTCTAGCTTGCAAAATTAAAATGGAATCTTTGTATTTCTCCTCGTTTGTCTTCGAGCAATTAAAATCATATTCTATTAAATGTTTATTCTTTTGAAATCGCTTTAATCTTTTTAAATAGATCGCTTCAATTTCATCTAAATTCTTTGTAGGAGAAAAGCTTCTCGGAATCGATAATGTCTTAATCAAAGGGATTATTACAAAATAGATTAGCACAAGAGACACAAAAATTAAAAAAGCATATCCCCAGTATTCATCAATAGACCTTAAATCATTATATAAGGAGATGAATTCTCTTACAATTATTATCGATATAGCTATTGAAAAGAGGAAAAATATTTTCTTTATTAACTGCATTTTTTCTCCGGATTAGAATTAGTTATCTGCATACTCATTTTTATAATTCCAACGCATTTTAAATTCTAACTTATAATAACCCGATATGAAGGTCAAGATTAAATAAATAAAAAAAGCAGTACGGAGAATTTTCCATACTGCTTCCATTAACATCTTATAACTTCAAATGCCAACTGAAAAACTATTTCACTTCCTGAAGTTCCTCTCTCTCTATCTTCTTCCCTTCATTCTGCCATGCTGTAAATCCGCCCGTTAGGTTCATTACATTCTTAATACCAACCGAAAGAAGTAAACTCACTCCGATACTCGACCTATCACCTCCTGCACAATTCAATACAATCTCTTTTTCATTATCAAGTAAATCTTTTTTATCAAGCAATGAACCGAGATGAATATTCTTTGCTCCGGGAATATGCCCTGCTGCAAATTCGGTCGCTCCTCTTACATCAATCACCGTAACTTCATCTGTAAGCATCTTCTTCTCTAATTCAGCTACTGTCAACTGATTAACCGTTTCTAATTCGTGGCAGTCATTCGCATAAGTATCTAAATTGGCGATATAGCCATGAATATTATCCAGTCCAATCCGAATCAATGACTTCGTAAGTTCATCAATATTCGAATCATTTGCTACTAGCATAAATGGATTTTCATAATCAAGCAGCCATCCCGCCCATGTAGAAAATGATGCATTATCCTGAATATTTATCGATTTACAAATATGTCCGCCCGCATAAGAAAGTTTATCTCTCGTATCAACTAATCGAATTTCCTTTTCAAGTGCTGACTTAAATTGTGGTAATGTCAATCTCGCCGGATGTGGCAATCCACCTAAAATCTGCGGACCGGTTTTATTCAATTTTTTCATCATTGCGAAATATTTCGGAGGCTCGGGCTGCCCATCGAGAAGTACTGAAATAAACTTCTCTTCATCATCAATATTCAATGCCCAATTAGTAAACTTTTCATATCCGACAGTCGAACTTGGGACTGCACCGAGTGCTTTCCCACATGCCGAACCAGCTCCATGTGCAGGCCATACTTGAATATGATCAGGTAATGACTTAAACTTTTTCAATGATTGAAACATCTGCCTTGCACCAATCTCCTGCGTTCCAATATATCCCGCTGCCTTTTCTAGTAGATCGGGGCGACCAACATCACCGACAAATACAAAATCACCCGTGAAAATCATTACCGGTGCTGTGCTTCGCGCTGTATCTGTCAATAAGAAACTAATATGTTCAGGTGTGTGACCCGGAGTATGAATGACTTCAAAAAGAAGATTACCTACCTTAAAGGAATGCCCTTCTTTTAGCGGAATATGATCAAATTGATATTGCCAGTCCGATCCGCCTTCTTCCGAAAGCATTACCTGTGCCGAAGTTGCTGCCGCTAATTCTCGAGTACCGCTTAAAAAATCTGCATGTATATGCGTTTCTGTTATATGCGTAATTTTTAATTTTTCTTTCTCGGCAATTTCAAGATAAACATCTATATCTCTTCTCGGATCGATTACTATCGCCTCTCCCGAAGCTTGACATCCGATTATATAACTTGCCTGCGCTAATCCTGTTTCATATATATGTTTGAAAAACATTTTTCCCTCTTAATTTATTATTCAATTTCACCATTCCAACCGATAATACCATCGGCTAGATTATAAACTCTTTCAAAACCCATTTGAAGCATCTGCTTTGCTGCATGATGGCTTCTATTACCGCTGCGGCAATAGATATAATAACTTTTATTTTTATCTAACTTTTCTATCTCTTTGGTAAATACCGGACTCATAATATCTAACAATATTGAATTAGGTATCCTTTGATCTTCATTTTCTGCTAAAGTTCTTACATCTATAAGCACTGCATCTTTATCACTTTTCATTTGTTCATTAAATGTATCTGAATCGAGATTTATTACTTGTTGTCTATTTCCAAATACCGAAGATAATAATGACATATTTTACTCCTTATATTAATTTAAATTCTTTAGCTAAAATAAATATGCTCATAATAAGGACAAACCAACCGAAGGCGGGTTTGAGTTGAGCTCCTTTAATAAACTTGCTGATAAAACTACCTAAATATATTCCACCAATTGCAATCGCCGAAAGACTCATTAAAAATATCCAATTAAAATGAAAACCTAAAACCAGATCGGAGGCAAAACCGGTCAAGGAATTGAGCGAAATTATTAATAATGACGTTCCTACCGCTGATTTCATTGGGATTTTTAGAAATATTACTAATGCAGGTATGATCAAAAATCCGCCTCCTGCTCCCACCGTTCCGGTTACAAATCCTACTATCAATCCCGAAATAAAAAGTCTCTTACCGTCTTTCCTTTGATCATCTTCAATCTCTAAACTCCTATCCGTAATCATCTTATATGCCGAAAATAGCATTAAGACGGAAAAAAAGATCATTATCAAAAAATTCTTTGTAATCGTAAAACTTTCAAAACTTATTACTGTACTCGGCACTAAAGGCATGAATAATGACCTAGTAATTATTACAGAAATAAAAGCCGGAATTGCAAACGCAACCGCTGATTTTATTTTTATTAATCCTTTTAAGTAATAGTTATATGCACCGAATAAACTTGTAAGCCCTACTATAAATAAAGAATAGGATGTTGCGCTAAAAGGAGTTAAACCAAATAAATATACAAGTAACGGTACCGTGAGTATCGATCCGCCTGCACCGATTAATCCGAGCGAAACCCCGATAAATAATGTTAATATGTATCCTAATATTTCTATAATATTCTCTTAATTTTATATTCTATAAGATGTCCGATTTAAGAAAAGGGTTCAAAGCTATGAATGCGTTTAGAAAAGGAGAGTTATACTCTTTAAAATAATAATTGCTCCCCTATTAGAACAAGAGAGCAATTATTTGAGCGTCTCGAATTGTACATCTGCCGGGGATGCCAATTGCTTCCACCGTTGTAAAACCCGGACTAAAACGGTTTCTCGACTCGCTATTAATATAAGGATTAACCAATTATATGTCAAGCCTATATAATAGTAACATTATCTATGTTTATTCTTTTTTAATTTTCAGGAGTAAGTGTCATGCGCACCATCTCGATCTTGGTTTCATCCGACTTAATTATATGAAATGAAAAATTATCCAACGAAATATTCTCCCCCTTCTGAGGAATCTTACCCGTGATCGAAGAAACTAATCCCGCAATCGTCTCATATTCTCCATAAGGTAAGTTCAATTCATAATTTTCATTTAAAAAATCAATTTCTACTTTTCCGCTTAATATATATGTAGTGTCATTAATTTTTCTTATAAGTTTCTCTTCGACGTCATACTCATCCCCAATCTCGCCGAACATCTCCTCAATCAAATCTTCCACCGTTATAATCCCGGATGTACCGCCAAATTCGTCCACCACCACAGCGAATGAAAAATTGTCCGTAAGAAATTGATTCAACATCTCGGAACTTTTCTTTGTCTCAGGTACATATACCACCTTCCTCATTATCGAGGCAATATCTTTAGGTGACTGAAACATATCCTTTGAAAAAATTATTCCTTTTATATTATCAAGATTATCTTCATATACCGGAATTTTAGAATAACCCGAATCGATAAATAGATTCAATGCTTCATCAATATCAGCAGTTATTTCCACTCCCACAATTTGAGTGCGAGCCGTCATCGCTTCATTAATCTTCTGATTCTTGTTCTCGATAATTTTATTTATTACGTCAGATTCATCTTCTTTGAGTTCCGATATTCCGGGCATCTCTTGAATTATCTCATGAAATTCCGCATTCAAATTTATCGGTGTACCAAAGTAAAGATTCGATTGAGGTATCTGTATAGCATTAAATCTGCCTAAGATTTTTTCTAAGAATGTAATCGCGGGCTTAATCGGTTTGATTAATAGATAGTATTGACTTAGATCAAAATCAATAGATGTTTTTTTACTGTAATTAAATATCGCTATCATTGCCAAAAATAATATAGCTATTAATAAATAAGAGATAATTATATGAAGTGGATTGATAACAAACAAAATAATTACTGCAAATGAAAATAATATTGATACTATCATTCCGAAAAGTGAAAAGGCATAAATCTCATTATTATATTTAGTTAAAAATGAACAATAATTTTTATTCTCTTCGGTCTCATCGAAATGATGAGAATTAAACCGCACCGCCGCACTCTCTACCAAATAAAAATAATATGCGGAAAATAATGATATTAATAAATACACTATAATTTTAATCATAATAAAAAATTAAAAAACGGCACTCTCCTCATAGATGCCAAAATGGACTTTCATACGGGAAACCATCTCTCCCATTGTAACATAATTTTCTGCAGCATTTATTAATGATGGCATTATGTTAATATCATTTTCTATTGCATAAGAGATCTCTTTCAAACACAATTCAACCTTATCATTATCGCGTTCTGCTTTCAATCTATTTAATTCATCTATTTGCTTCTTTTCCACTCCGGGCGGAATAACCAAAATCGGAATATCAATCTTTTCATTCTCTTCGATAAATTCATTTACGCCTACAATAATTTTTTCCTTACGCTCAAATTCTTTCTGATATCGATAAGCCGCATTAGAAATTTCCTTTTGGAAATATCCCGCTTCAATTGCAGGAATAACTCCGCCGAATAATTCGATCTCATTAAATATCTTATTCGCTTTCTCTTCCATTGTATTTGTTAAAGACTCAATAAAATAAGACCCTCCAAGCGGATCGACCGTATTTGTAACTCCTGTTTCATTTGCAATTAATTGCTGTGTCCTTAATGCTATCTTTACTGCCTTCTCACTCGGTAGCGCAAGTGTTTCATCCATCGAATTTGTATGTAATGATTGCGTCCCTCCTAATACCGCTGCAAGAGCTTGGAATGCAGTCCTGACAATATTATTCTCCGGCTGCTGAGCTGTTAATGTTACTCCCGCCGTTTGTGTGTGGAATCTTAACCACCATGAACGAGGATTTTTCGCACCATACTTTTCTTTCATCTTACGTGCATATATTCTTCTTGCGGCTCTATATTTCGCAATCTCTTCAAAAAAATCAAGATGAGAATTGAAGAAGAATGATATCCTCGGAGCAAATTCATCAACGTCCAATCCCCTTTCTATGCAAGCTTCGATATATGCAAAACCATCGGCTAATGTATAAGCTAATTCCTGAACAGCAGTCGAACCCGCTTCGCGAATATGATAACCGCTTACAGATACAGGATTCCATTGCGGAATCTCCTTTGTGCAGTATTCAATCATATCTGTAATTATTCTCATTGAAGGTTTTGGAGGAAAAATAAATTCTTTTTGTGCTATATATTCTTTCAATATGTCATTCTGAAGTGTACCCCTTAATTTTTCGAAAGGAACTCCCTGTTTCTTAGCAACGGCTAAATAAAATGCAAAAATTATCGCTGCTGGTGAGTTAATCGTCATTGATGTCGATACATCCGCAAGAGGTATCCCATCGAAAAGTGTTTCCATATCCCTTAATGATGATATCGATACTCCGCACATCCCCACTTCACCTTTACTTAATGGTGCATCTGCATCATATCCCATTAAGGTCGGTAAATCAAACGCTACCGATAAACCTGTCTGACCGTGAGCTAATAAATATTTAAATCTTTGATTAGTATCTTCCGGAGTTCCAAACCCCGAAAACTGCCTCATCGTCCACATTTTTCCGCGATATCCCGTAGGATGTATTCCACGTGTAAATGGGTATTCCCCCGGATAATTTATATCATCTAAAAACTTTTCATCGTCATAAGATAATGGATCGTAAAGCGGTTCTATTTTTTCGCCTGAAACGGTACTGTATTTATTTCCTGTATCTGATTTGTTGCCTAACTTGTCTTTATATTTTTGATTCTCTTTTTCTATATGATTCTTCGACATATTTCACTCCTTTCATAAGGGTTTATTTAAGTTCTTCCGAATCTCTTATCCAATTCTTCTAATGGCAATTTAATTACAATCGGTCTGCCATGAGGACAAACATAAGGCATTGAACATGCAAATAGCTGATCGACTAATAGACGCATCTCTTTATCATCTAACTTGGATCCTGCTTTCACTGCCGCTTTGCATGAAAATGATTTAGCTATGTTATCCGTTACTTCCAAATGTTTTTCAATCTGATTTTTTCTAAATTCTCTTAATATTTCTAAAAATGTATCGTTCTCGCTTCCGATTGTTACGTCTCCCGGCACACCAATAATCTGAATAATATTTTTATTCAAATATTTTATTTCAAATCCAAGCTTCGTAAGATATGGCGAAATCTCTTTCGAGAGTTCTATATCTGCCGGATCAAGTTCTAAACTCTGAGGAAATAATAACTGTTGCGAAAATGGTATATTCGCCTCAAATGCCTTTAATGCTTTTTCATATAATATTCTTTCATGCGCCACGTGAGCATCTATTATCATCAGTCCACTTTTTATCTGCGTAAGTATATATTTATTATGCAAAAGAACTATAAACGGCTCTGATGTATTCTCATCGTCAATATTATTTGATTCATGATATACTTCTGTAATTGCTGCATTTCCGCTCTCAAATGGAGATGTAACCGTAGGATCTATATTCGCCGATTTGATATCTTTATTCAAATTATCGAATAATCTATCAATATCATCACCAGAATAAATTGAACTCCTTTTAGTTACGCTATTCGGAGTTAATGCAGGACGATCCGAAAAATCATTTCTCTCCGATTTTCTGAAATCGATAAATTTCAGTCTATCAAGATTGCTATCCATAGATTCAGATAATGAAACCGAAGGAACTATATCATATACTTTTAAGGCTCCTTTCACTACCGCTTGAACAAACAGATATATCTCTTTCTCGTTTTCAAATTTTACTTCCAATTTCGAGGGATGAACGTTTACATCAATTTTCCTCGGATCAATCGTTAGTGATAAAACAAAAAAAGGATAATCGCCTTTACCTAAAATATTCTCAAACGAAGAATAAACTGCATGAGCTACTACTTTGCTTTGTACGTAACGATTATTTAAGAAAAAGAATTGTTCGCCCTTATTCTTTCTTAAATATGCCGGCTTTCCTATAAATCCATGAATCGATATGTATTCAGTGGTTTCCTTCACTTCAAAAATTAAATCAGTGATATTCTCGCCGAATATTTTTTGAAGTCTCGATTCGTTCGAACCTCTAGGATAATCGAATAAAAGCTCATCATCTAAAAAAAACTTGAATGATATCTTTGGATAGCAAAGTGCCAAACGCTTGAAAGTCTCTATGATATGCTTCAATTCAGTTGAATTACTTTTAAGGAAATTTCTTCTTGCAGGTGTATTATAGAAAAGATTTTTTACCGAAATAGATGTCCCTTTCGGTACGTTCCCTTTCTCTTTTATAATTGTATTCGTTTCGTCAAATTTTATAATCGTTCCGAGCTCATCGGTTTCTTTTCGTGTTTGAATTTCTAAAATTGCAACCGAGGCAATTGAACTAAGCGCTTCGCCTCTGAATCCTAACGTGTTTATTGCATCAAGATCTTCTACTGTTTTTATTTTACTCGTGGCATGCCTTTGTACCGAAAGAATTGCATCTTCGTCCGACATCCCCTCTCCATCATCAATCACCTGAATTAAATTTTTACCCGAATTTTTTATTACTACCTCAATAGATGTGGCATTAGCATCAATTGAGTTTTCCATCAATTCCTTAACTACGGATTCAGGTCGATTAACCACCTCACCCGCTGCTATTTTATTCGATATATATTCAGGCAGTATCTTGATTTTTTGCACTTTTACACTTTTCTCTTATAATCATAAATAACAAAATTTTTTCTTTTATCTTCTTTTTCTAATTCCCATTTATCTTCTTCAATTTTTGGGAAATATTTATCGCCTTTAATTGAAAAATCCATAACAGAAATTAAAATACGATCGGCTATCTCAATAGCTTGTTTATAAACAGATTCCCCGCCGATTATAAATAGTTTCTTATAATCCTTATTATTACAGTAAGATATAGCATTTTCTAATGAATTAAAATACAAAAATCCGGTAGCCTCTTCGTTATATGATTTAGAAGTGAGTACCAAATTCTCCCTCCCCTTTAATGGTTGAGTAATTTCCTTCATAGTAGCAGAACCCATAATCATTGGGTAACCGATAGTACTTTTATTAAAATGAAGCAATTCTTCTTTGCAGTACCATGGCTGAATTCCTCCTCTACCAAT
>CALDDL010000208.1 GCA_937936675.1 uncultured bacterium | reverse complement strand
CGGATTTCGATTCTTGTTCTGGGTTTACATTTTCTTTCGCTTCAGGATCAACAAATTTTAGCAAATCAGAATCTGTAAAATCAAAATCAGGTGTTACATCCCATGGTGATGCCGGTTTCGCTTTAGTAATTGGTGGATCTTGACCGTTATCAGATTCTTCATCGGGAATTAATCCCGTCAAAAAATCATGATCAAATGTTGCCAACAAATTAGATTCATTATCACTCTCATTTGATATGGTGTGAGGATTGTAATCATCTGAGACTTCCGGTTTCGATCCAATTTTGGCACCCGGTCCAACATCTGACTTCACATTTACTTTCGCATCTGATCCAATATCTTTTTTGATTCCCGCATTGGAATCTTCACCCACCTCTGATTTTTTCTTAACTTCTTTGAATTCAAAATTACCAGTCTGTTCAATTTCAGCTTCACTAGAAAAATCAGATTTTGTTAGGACAACTTTTTTAGGTTCGCCTTTATATGAAATTTTTGATTGAGTATCAGTCTCATCTTTATATGAGATTTCTAGTTGAGGTTCTGACTCATCTTTATATGAGATTTCTGATTGAGTCTCGGACTTATAATCTTCTTTTTCGTATTCAGCAGTTTCCGAATCTCTATTAACGTTATCTTCTTCAAATTCAAAAATCGGTTCATTCAAATTTTGTGCAATATTAATATCTTGAGCCATAAGGCGTTCTATTTCTTCTTTTGATAAAGAAATAAGATAGGAATCTCGTAGAGCTACGGCTATCGATGTTCGGCTCATCTCCTCTAAAAAATCTTCCTGCCCTAAGAATGTATTCTCGGTATAAATATAAGATTTGGTTTTTCCTAGCAGCTTCTTTTTGATAACGTTTATTTCGCCGCTTACAATTAAAAATATCGAATCGGCACTATCACCTTCTCGAAAAAGAACTTCACCTTCTCTTATAGATATTATCTGCCCCTTAATATCGTCTAAATGAATCTTAGAGAAATTAACATTCTTGCAAAGACGGTTTAGTTTTAACGTCGTAAATAATTGGTTTTCCATATTCATCTTATTATACAGTAATTATTATGCAATTTACAACCTCCTCCGCAATACTTCAAATAGATTAATCGATTCTATAATCTATTATATAGAAATTTAGTAAGTTTACGGCAATAATTTTATTTTAAGTGGTAAGATAACTGAACCCAATTAAAGGAAAGTGCATCAAATTAAATGACTGAAATTGAGATTATAGAAAAAGCAAAAGAAGGCAATAAACAAGCTCTATCTGAACTTGTAAAACTTTATGAGCAGACGGTTTATAATTTTTCTTATAAAATCTGTCGTAATAAAGAAAAAGCTGAGCATACAATGCAGGAGACTTTTTTGAGCATGGTAAAACATATTAAACAATTCAGCGGAGATTCTAAATTATCTACTTGGCTTTATCGAGTAGTCTCTAATCATTGTCTCATGCTTGCTCGTCAGGTTCAACATCGATACGAATTTGCTTCGATTGATGACGATGATGCTTATATAAACGAAAAAGACGTTTCGGACTGGAGTGTTACTCCGGATAAAGTAACAGAGAATAAAGAATTAAAAAAAATATTAGATGATGCAATTCAAAAACTTCCACCTGAATATAGAATTGTATTTATGCTTAGAGACGTAGAAGGATTATCCACAGAAGAGACGGGAAAAATTGTTGAGCTTTCGGTTCCAGCCGTTAAATCACGCCTTCATCGTGCACGGGCATTTTTAAGAAGTGAATTAAATAAGGTTTTTGCTAATGAAACAAGATAAACCAACATGCAAAGAAGTAATGTCGCATATATGCGATAATTTGGGAGAAGATCTTAATTCGCCTAAATGCGTCGCTATTAAGCATCATCTTGATGAATGCCAATGCTGCAAAACCTATTTTAATAATATCGAATCGACTATTTCATTTTATAAGAATTACGATACAAAAATCCCCGAAGACGCTCATAATAAATTATTAGACATACTCGGTCTAAAGGAATAATTTACCATCTCCTAATTACAATTTCTGCCACATAAGCCTTTTTGTCGAACGGCACATTTGTATCCGGATATGGTGAAAGATTTTGCAATCGGAAATCGTACTTATCATAAACATCATGATTAATACCGGCAGCAGTATTTAATTCCATAAATTTTCCGCCGTCTCCATCCTTGATGAATAATAGAATTTTTGCTCTCCCGGGCCAAATACACATAGCATTAATAGGGCAGCGGGAATCTTCTAGTAAGTCATCAAATCTTAATGTAAGATTCTTACTTAATTTTACCTCTTCGGAATATTTAATTTTGACGACTAACGAATCGGAGACTTTACTTAGTTCTTTCTCAATATCTACTCCGGATGTTATATAGCTTTCTCTTTCGCATGAGATGAATATAATTGGTATTATGAATAATAAAAAAAATGTTTTGAATAGTTTCATAAACTCTATCCTTTAATTAATGATAAAGTTAATAAATTTTTCAGAATAGTAAAGTGCAAAAATTTGGTACCATTTGTTTTAGGGAGAAGAAAATTTTGAAAACATTTGCTTTTTCGAAAGTGTAAAATTTTATTACATTATCGGGACTGGAGGGAATAATATTATTTCTAGTACAAGCCTTTTGATCAAACTCGAATGTAAACTATTTTGCGATTATCATTTTTTTTGTGATACTTATCTCGTCTGTTTGTAAATTATAAAAATAGACGCCTGTAGAGAGATTCTCTGCTTCAAAATGAATAGAATGCCTGCCTGCACTTTTAGTGCTATTTTCCAATTCAGCCACTTCGCTTCCAAGAAGGTTATATATTGTTATCTTAACCCTATTTTCATAAGGTAGAGAATATTCAATTGTGGTATCGGGATTAAATGGATTCGGATAATTTTGTTTTAATTCAAACCCGGTCGGAATCGAAGACCCTCTTTCATCAATTTCCGTTGATGCATCATAAGGAAAAAAATATTCCAATGGTTCATCGATTAGTGCTCTCCAATTACCCCAAGAATGCCCCTCGTTTACTTCTTTATACTTTAATTCATATCCTTTAGTATCAAATATTGCTTTCATTCTCCGGGCATCTGCTTGTGTATCATTAATAGTGCCTGTACTCATATAGATTTTAAGTGGAAGTTTAGCACTCCTTTCAAAATAATTAAAGATGGTATCTTGACTTGCCCAAAATGCGGGGGAGTGAATCCCAATTAATCCAAATACATTATTTTTCAAATAACCGAAATAAGCCGAATTTAATCCGCCCAAAGATGTTCCTAAAATTGCCCTATAAGCAGGGTCGTTTTTAGTTTTATATAAACTATCGATCTCAGTTACTAATTCGGAAGCAACAAAATCAGCAAATTTTGAGTTAATAATATATTGCTCCATTCTTTTATTGTTCAATGTGGATGGATCACGCGGATCAAGAAATACAGCAATTATAGGATTGATTTTCTTTTCTGCAATTAAATTATCAAGGATAATTATCATACTTCCCAATCGATCATCTGAATACTCATGCCCATCGGTTACATAAATCACGGGAAGATTCTTCATCGATTCATAACCATTAGGTGTATAAACACGATATTGAAGATTATATGAGAGGTTTTTGCTTGCAATGATTTTATTTCCGCTTAGATTACCGCGTGGAGAGCTAGCTTTTCTTATTGTCTCTGTAGGGTAAAGATAAGATGGCATTCTTAATTCAGAATTAGGTCCGAAGCCGCTCCATTGTTGAAGTGCATTATGTGGATCTAAAATCCAATTATTTCCATTCAATACTACCTTATAATCAAGCCTTGCATCGGGTGGAAAAGCTGCTTTGGCAGTCCAAATATTGCTAGAATCTCTTTTTATACCCGAAAATTGTTTTGAGTTAGTTCCCCATCCCGTGAAATCTCCCGCCCAATAAACTGATGATGCAGTTCCTTTATAAATAAATAGTACTGAATCCTTTGATGTAAAAGGAATTTTATTCATCATCTTAAGATTATTTATTAAATTTTGCGTTAAGCTATCTCTCTTATGAGAATCAGTTATTGTTACAATAGAATCTAATTTAGCTTCTAGTTGGTTAATTGACTTAAAGTATGATTGACCTAATATTTTAAGAGAAAATAATAGTAGAATTATAAAGACTTTTTTCATATTTTGATATTTGGGTTTTTTGTGTAATAAATTAGCGACAATTAGTTTTTATTGCTGTTGCAAATTAACGACATTCTGAGCTATATATTATAAAAACTCCCACCAAATGGGATGGCACGTCCTTTGATTATTAATTAACAGTTCTACAAAAAAAACAAAACACAAACACAACATTACTCAATTTGGAGGAATAATGAAAAAGGTAGTTTACTTATTTGCAGCAGTAATAATATTTGCAGGCATTAATTTGAATGCTCAATCAAAAATATCATTTAATGCTGGTGCTAACTTAGCTTTACCAATGGGATCATTTTCTGATGTAGCAGGTTTCGGTTTTGGTGCATCTGTTGGTGCTCAAATGCCTTTAGCAGATAAAATTACAGGTACGGCATCTGTTGGTTACTTAATGTTTGGTGAAAAAGAATTAGGACCAGCCGGTTTTTCTGTTAAATCATCTTTTTCTGCTATTCCGATTTTAGTAGGTGCAAAATATGCTTTTAGCGATAATTTTTATGGTGCTGCTGAAACCGGCTTCCATTTATTTAGTAGTACTGTTAAATCAGAAATTACCATTTTCGGTACAACTACTACATCTGAAGCAACCGGAAGCTCAACAGATTTCACTCTTGGTTTAGGCGGCGGTTATATGTTTGGCAAATTCGATGTAAGTGCTAAATATTACTTAATTAGCAATGCTAATTACGTTGGTGTAAGAGTAGCTTATCATTTCTAATTTAATTTGCGATGCTGATCTAAACTACGCGTAAGATAGGCATAAAATTTTTCACAAACGCAACACTCCGAAAAAGCTGCTCTTAAAGGGCAGCTTTTTTTATGAGTCCAACTAAGAATTGAGCTGATCTGCAATATAATTTTAGCTTCTTCATCGAATTCTATATTTGCACTATAACCTTTATATGTCATATTATTCATATGTTACTAATCAAGATAAATCAACCATTTTTATTGGAATTACTTTCTTTATTTTCTAAAGTTTCTCATATACTCTTACGTATTCTACTTCCATTCTTTGAGGGAAGATTGTGTTATCGATACCTTTTGAACCGCCCCAATCACCTCCTATAGCTATATTCAATATCAAATGAAAAGCTTTATCAAAAGGCCAGTATTGCCATCCCTTTCCTTCATTCTCGCATTTAAAATATAATTTATCATCCACCGAAGCTGTCATCTTATCCGCATCCCACTCCAATATATAAGTATGAAATTCTTCGGATGCTTTAGGCACTGTTATAGTTGAAGTTTTTTGGGTATTGATTCTCCAATAATATTTTAATGAATGAGCCGAGGCGTGAACTACATTCTGATCGTAACCGACATGTTCCATGATATCAATTTCGCCATTATCGGGCCAGCCTCCACCCCCATAATTCCAAACTGTCGGAAGCATCCATATCGCAGGCCAAGTTCCTCTACCCTTAGGAAGCTTAGCTCTTATTTCGAATCTTCCATATTTCCAATCGCCCTTTCCTTTAGTAACCAAGCGAGCCGAGGTATATGACTTACCTTCAAAAATTTCGCCATGTGCTTCGATTATTAATTTACCCTCCTCGATTCGAGCATTTTTTTCTCTAAATGAAGTATAGTATTGCAGTTCATTATTACCCCAACCGCTTCCTCCGACGTCATATCCCCATTTTTTAATATCCGGTAATCCATTAACGTTAAATTCATCGTTCCATACTAATTTGTAGCCATCAATATTGATATTTGGTTCTGCGGGATTGTTATTATCCTGTGAAGAACAACTGCTTGTAAAAACTATTATGAATAAAAACAAAAATAAATGAATGATTTTTTTCATTCTCTCTCCTTAATTATTTATCGTATCTTACCATTCTTGAGTATAATGATAAATTCGAATCGGTTAAAAATCTCCATAGTAATTTAGACCAAGATTTATGTGAAATCAAATTATCGTAGTGTTCGGGTGCTCTTCTTTTTAATTCCGGAAGTTTATTCCATGGAATCGATGGAAAATCGTGATGTTCATTATGAAACCCTACATTTAATGCCGGCACATTTAGAAATCCATAATAACTATATGTCTCCTGAGGCGGATAAGTAAGATAGTGTTCCTGAATCCATCTTGCACCGAGGGGATGAAGCCCAATCGAAAACATAAATGAAAAAAGTAAATAAAGAAATGATGTCCAGCCTAAAAAGTAGATTACTAAAAAATCAACTCCGAAAACGACAATCCAATTGACGAATGTCCATCCGCTCGCAAAATTAATTTTAAGGCGAGGGGGACGAAGAGCCTGAAAGACAGGAAATAAAAATAGCCAAGTAGCCTTTCCTATAAAAGAATGTCCTATTAATCGTGCTTCCCAATGACTTGCAAGATCAGCATCATAATAATAATCCCCTTGATGAGAATGGTGTTTTAAGTGATATGTCCTGAATGATATTGCCGAAGGAAGAGTGTTTGGAATATCGGCAATAATACTTAGTATCATATTACCTACACGACTTTTTACTATTAGGTTATGACAGGCTTCATGAATCAGTACATAAAGGCTATGATTTGCGAAAGCCCCAACTATAAAAGCAATAATCGGAGCAATCCACCATGAATGACCTGACAAAAGAAATGCAATAGTCAATTGCAAAGCTACAACAAAAAAAATAATTACTGCGCTCAAGGGATTTCTTGAAATTAATTCTCTTACTTCGGGGTGTGATTTAAGAATTGCCCTTGTTCTTTCTTTATGAGGTTCGGGTGAACTAGATAAAGCAAAACCTTTTTTCTCTTTTTCCATATCGCCGCTCCTTTATTTAGAGTGATATATAATAGCATTCATTAATGTAAACATTCATTATTATTTAATCAATTTTGATTAAATGAAAAAATATACTTGCTGTATCAAAAAATTATTTATATCATAGGAATTAATATATTTGGAGAGTAATGGGTACACAACAATTACTATTAATTATATTAGCTACGATTGCAGTTGGACTGATGATAGCAGTAGGAATAAATATTTATACAGAATATTCCGCTAATGCAAGCCGCAATGAGATTGTTTCTCAATTACAAAACTTATGTGTAATGGCGCAGATGCATTATAAAAAGCCATCGGAAACCGGCGGTGGAGGCGGTAGTTTCTCCGGCTTTATTCTACCTCAAGAATATAAAAAATCCGATTTCGGTTCTTTTTCTGCAAATGTTAAAGATAATCAGATCAAATTTATCGGCAAAGGAGATGAAATAGGTAAAAATGGCAAAACACAAATTCGCGCCGTTGCCACTATTAATTCTAATGGCTATTCAATAAAAATAAATAACTGATATGTCTAACCAAAACACTAACTATATCAATTATTTAATTGACCTCGCTAAGACAGGTGCAAGAAGATCATATCTTGATCTATGCGAAATAACTATACGAAATATATACACGCTTTGTTTTCGCTTGACTCTCTCCGAAAAAGATGCTTCAGAAATTACAAAGAATATTTTTTCAAATGTTTGGGAGACAATCAATAATTATAATTCCGAAGAAACATTTTCTGTATGGCTAAAGAATATAGCCGTTAGAGATATTCTCGTTTTTCTTCACTCTAAACCATCTATTTATGAATTTGAAAAACAACATCCTCTTTATAATGATTTGATGGAATTTGCTATCGCTTCTTTAGAAAAAGATGAGCGAATTGTGTTCGTCCTGCACGACCTAGAAGGTTATTCTTATAAAGAGATTTCCACATTTTACTTCGATAAGAATATTGACGAAGTGATATCTATTATTATCGATGCAAGACAAAAATTGATTAAGGCAGTTGTCCTATGAATTGCGAAGAAGTAAAAATTGGTTTAAACCATTTTTTTGATGAATCACTTGATGATAATACTCAAGCCGAAATTGATGAGCATATAAGAAAGTGTCCCCCTTGTTATGAGGAATATAAAAAACTTAGAAAGCTTTTTAATAAACTAAAAGATCTGCAATTAAGCATTGAACCCCCTACTATAATTATTGAAGAAATTAATAAAAATCTTCATTCAAAAGCAGCAAAAGAAAAAGTTCCAAATGAAGCCGAATCCGAAATCGATCGATTAAAACGTATTAATAAAGAAAAATTAAAGCAAGAGCAATTGCTTAAAACAAACAGAATAGAAGCCAGAAAAAAATTACTCAATGATAAAAAAGGTTATTCTACCATATACTACAATAAATCAAATGTTCAGAAGCGGAATAAATTTTTAATCTATTTTTTTGCATTTATTATTTTGGTAATGGGAATCGGATACGGCTATTATCAATATCAGCGTAATAATGCTCCTTGGAAAATCAAACTAGAAGCCGGTAATTATCTCATAAATAATGTTGAATCAAATTCGACAAAATTAGATGTAAATAATTCCCTAAAAACAGAAACTGATTCACGAGTTATTATCAACGTACCTCGTACTGGGACAATCCGAGTCGAACCAAATTCATCTCTTCAATTATTAACTGCTAAGAGCGGTGATAACGTTATCTCATTTAAATCCGGCACATTAAAAATTGTAACCAATTCTGATTTACCCGATTTCAAAATAAAATTTACTAATTTTGAGCTGATCGACTACGGAGCATCTTACACAATTGGTTTCGACCCCCTTAATAATATTGACCTCGTTGTTGAATTCGGATATGTAGGGATCAGAAAACCGGATTCGGAAATATTTATTAATGAAAAATATTCTTGCAAAATTATTAATAGAAAAATAGTCTCCACACCATTTAGAACCGATGCATCAAGAGAATTTATTGATTTAGTTTTAAGTTATGAAAAAACCGAAAATACCGCAGAATTATTGGAAAAAATCTCAAGTAAAGCCAGAGAGGAGGATGCACTTACATTATTAGAACTATTGAAAAAAGCCTCTGCCGTTGATAGACAAATTCTATTTCAATCGATTAGCAATTTCTTTCCCCCTCCAATCGGAGTAACCAGAACCGGTATAATGAGACTCGATCCCGACATGCTTCAGATGTGGTGGGAAGAGATCGAGTGGCAGATTTAATTTTTATCAGTATAAGTAAAAGTAGGGAAACTCATACTTCTTGAGATTTTCCAAGTCCCTTCTCTATGTTTCTTTAATATATAAATTGCTCTTTCAGAATAGACAGTACTCGGAAGATCAGAGCCATCATATTTCATTTCAAATACCGAACGAGTAGTAACAGATGCTAATTCACCCGATACGTCCACTTGCTCGATATTTATATTCCATTTCCCGCCGGGATATTGGGACATATAATTACTAATCTCTTTTTCAAAACTTTCTAATCCTACTAGATCATTTTCTTCGGGAGTTATCCTTACGTACGATTCGTCAAATATATTAGAAAGCGCGTCTGGATTTCCTGCGTTATATGATTCCGCATAACTTTCAATTTTTTTTCTTACTTCATTTTCGTCCACATTGGAATTAATTTTTCTTTCATACTCGGGGACTTCTTTAGTGCAGCCGATTACTAAAAGCATCAAAATAAATAGAGAAAAAAATTTGGTTTTCATTAACATTTCCTTAAATATATATTAATGTTCATAATATAATAATTTATTTAAAAAAGAATCTTATGAAGAACCTTTTTTTTCTTGTAGCAATAATAATGACAGCTTTAATTTTTGGTAGCTGTACCGATAGGGGAGATCTTCCAAACGATCCGCCGGCTAGTGATAATTTTCCGTTTATTATTTCTTCTCCTGAATTGCAAAATTTGGATGCAGATCGTCTTAATGAACTCGATAATAAAATAAGCTCCGGATTATACAGCGAAATTCATAGTCTTCTTATTATTAGAAATGGCTCACTTGTTTTTGAAAAGTATTATAAAGGATATTCTCGAGAGATTCCGCATAATATCTTTTCTGTAACAAAGAGTATCACATCATTATTAATCGGTTCAGCACTTTATGAAGGGAAAATAAATTCATTAGACGAAAAAATCCTCGATTCATTCCCTGGTCAGGAACCAATTCTTAATCTTGACGAGAGGAAAAAAGCAATCACAATAAAAAATTTACTAACTATGACCTCGGGGCTAAAATGGTCGGAATTTAATGATTCCTATTCAAATCCGACCAGTGATTTATTCGGATTATCTCTAGCGGAAGATTGGATTAAATTTATGCTCGATAAACCAATGGCTGTTGAACCGGGCTCTCTTTTTAATTATAATAGCGGTAACACAATTCTTCTTTCGGGAATTATTAAAAATGCAGTAGGCAAAGAAGCTGCAATTTACGGAGCCGATAAACTTTTCCAACCTTTAAATATTATTAGTTATGAGTGGCAGACCGGTGCAAAAAACCTAACAAATACCGGCTGGGGTTTGGTGATGCGTCCGATTGATATGGCAATTATCGGTGATATGATGCTAGGTAAAGGTCTTTATAAAGGAAAAAGAATTATACCCGAAGAATGGATTAATCAATCCACGGCTACCCAAGTAACAATCGATTCCGGAAGCGAATATGCAATGGGTTGGTGGAGATTAGGAAGCAATTGGAGCAATAGATTTAATAATAACGATATCTTTTATGCATCGGGTTTCGCCGGACAATATATACTTGTAATTCCTCATCTGAATATGATAGTGGTTTCTACGGCGGGCAATTTCACTACTCAAAATAGATTTTTCGATGCCTTTAGAGATTATATTATCCCTTCTATCAAAGACCTTAATTAGCAAATTATAGTGCACAAATTTTGGTATTGGTTTTTTTGTAAAAATTTTTAAGTTTGTTATTGCGTTGCAGTGTCGATAAGACTAAGTGTGATTTTTATTTACTAAATAAAAATAGGAAAGGGTTTTCCGCCTTATCACTTCGGTGAACTGCAGCGCATTTTTTTACTTATATCAAAAATAAGACGTCATGTATTTTGCATCCAACACCTCTTTCATATTATATTATGGGTCTAAACAACTGAAATAATTTATATATGATAGAAATCCTCAATAGCAGTCTCGAAAATTTTAGAACACCAGTAATTTTATTCTTTGTTCTTGGATTTTTAGCTTCAATTCTTAAATCCGATCTAAAGATACCGGACTCAATAGCCAAAATACTTTCAATCTATTTGATGATTGCATTGGGCTTTAAAGGCGGAGTCGAGATATCGAAAAACGGAAGTGATTTAAATCTTTTTTTATCTGTCTTCTTGTCCCTGTTTATCGGTCTTGTAGTACCGATTGTAGTCTTTTTTATAATAAAGAAATTATTAAAAAATGATATTACAAACGCCGGTGCAATAGCGGCGCATTATGGATCGGTGAGTGTGGTTACTTTTATTACTGCAATTACATTTCTCGAAAGATCATCGGTTCACTACGAAGGTTTTATGGTCGGGATGATGGCATTAATGGAATCTCCTGCAATTTTTATCTCTCTTCTGCTCGTTCGTTATTACCAAAAAACTACTAAAAATGAATTTAAGATAAAGGAGATAGTAAAAGAATCTCTCTTTAATGGAAGCATAGTTCTTCTCTTCGGAAGTTTATTTATTGGAATTATAAGTGGGGAGAAAGGAATGGTACTTACAAAACCATTTTTTGTCGATCCGTTTCAAGGAGTATTAACTTTATTTTTATTAGAAATGGGTATGCTGGCAGGAAGAAGAATTGAAGAATTTTCTAAAATGGGAATTAAGCTTTCGGCAGCGGCTATCTTAATGCCACTATTAAATGGTTCTTTGGCTGCATTCCTTGCTGTATTAATTGGATTTGATACGGGCACCGCCACTCTTTTTGCCGTATTATCGGCTTCTTCCTCTTATATAGCGGCACCGGCAGCGGTGAGAATGGCACTTCCCGAAGCCAATCCATCTATTTATCTTACTATGTCCTTGGCAGTTACTTTCCCATTTAATATTATATTTGGTATTCCAATCTATTTTATAATTAGCGAAATGCTAATACGGATAATGAGATGAAAAATAAAAAATTAGAAATAGTAATCGAGAATATTGAACTAGATAATCTTTGCCGAATATTGGACAAAGCTAAAGTTACCGGTTATACGATCATTCCCGAAGTAACAGGTAAAGGAGCTCTCGGCAAAAAAATCACCTTTGGACTCTCGGACATTATAAAATATGCAATGATTATTATTATCGAATCAGACGAAAAAATGATAGAGATAATTGAAAAAATAAAACCAATAATGAGAACTTATTCAGGGATCGCCTTTATATCCAATACGGAAATAATCGATTTTAAATAAATATGAAAATTATAATAGCAGGAGCAGGCGAAGTGGGATTCCACTTAGCCAAACAGCTCGTTCACGAACATCATGATATTACAGTTATTGAACCGGTGGAAGCAAGGTTAGAGAGAATTAATTCAACGGTTGAAATATTTCCGGTCTTGGGGAAATCCACCGTGATTGAGAAATTAAAAGAAGCAGATGCTAAGCATTGCGATCTTCTTCTTGCAGTTAATGAAAGCGAAGCGGAGAATATCACCACCGCTATTCTTGCAAAAAAGCTTGGTGTAAAGACTACCGTTGCCCGTGTGGAAAATGATGAATATGTCAATCTCCAAAATAGCGAACTATTCAAATCAATCGGGGTAGATCATCTCGTTTATCCCGAAGAACTTGCCGCATTGGAAATAGTAAAATTAATTGAAAGAGCCGCAGCAACAGACGTAATCGAATTTGAAAACGGAAAACTTATTATTCTAGGCATTAGAATCGGTTATGATTCACCGGCGATAAATAAAACCGTTCAACAAACAGCGGAAGAATTTCATATAATTGATTTCAGGATTGTAGCAATCCATAGAGGTTTGAATACCGTGATTCCAAAGGGTGATGATACTTTCATGCCCGAAGATCAAATTTTCATTATAACTAAACCTGATGCAGTAGAAAAAATTGTCCGGCTTTCGGGTCAAGAATCTGTAAAAATGAAAAATATTATGATCCTTGGCGGTGGTAAAATCGGCAGACTTACCGCCCATTATCTAGAAAAACAGTATAACGTTAAACTCATAGAATCGAACAAAGATAAAACTCATCTTCTTGTCGATTATCTCGATGAAACTATGGTAATTCAGGGAGATGGAAGAGATATCGATCTTCTTGCTCAAGAAGGGATTATCGATATGGATGGTTTTATTGCAGTTACCGATGATGCCGAAACCAACATAATCACCTGCCTAATGGCAAAGCATCTTAAAGTAAAAAAAATGATTGCACTTGTTGATAACGTTGATTATATACCACTTACTCAAACTATCGGATTAGATGCACTAATAAATAAGAAATTAATTGCCGCAAATAATATTACCAAAGCAATCAGGAAAAGGAATCTTGTGGCAAATATTAATATACTAGGTATTGATGCCGAGGTCTTAGAATATTCTGCATCCGAAAAATCGAAAATAGTTAAAAAGAAAATTAAGAATCTTAATTTCCCCGATAATGCAATTATAGGCGGATATATTCGCAATGAAGAGGCTTTTATTGCAGTCGGAGAAACACAAATTCAACCCAATGATAAAGTGGTTGTATTTGCACTCCCGGGTGCAATTAATAAAATTGAGAGTTTTTTCGTTTAATAAGGAAGTCATCATTTATCGATTTTTAATATTGTTTCTATTTTTTTCTTCAATAGCATTTTCGCAAGAGCTATACTTATGCCGCTCGTTTACCGAGAAAGGTGAGCCAATCGATGCCTCACTCAAATTCACTCTTAATTCTTCTCTGAAAAATAATATCTTCATTCTTTATGATAATATAAGAACCATCCCTGACCCACTCTTATATTTATATATTGATAAAAAAGTAAATAATCGTAACCAAGATTATGATAGTCACGTAATTAAACCGGATAATAACAGCACCTGGATAGCATACAATTATGAATTGAAAGAATCGGGCAATTATGAAATCTATATTCGTAATTCCAAAGGAAATTTATTGGCTACAAAGACGATTACGGTTTGGGAGACCTCAAGAAATGAATTAGATGCTCCGTTTTCGGAAATATATTATTACTCAAAAGTTAATGCCCTGTTCTGTGAAAAAGTAATCTATGGAAAACCTATAAATACATTTAATAGACTTTCTCTTAAATCTCAGTCCCCCGAGGTTAGACTTTTTATAAAGTCTGATAAACCCCTTAATACTTCTCTCATTAAGGTTGAGGTATGGAAGACCGCTCACAATTCGGAAAACGATAATTTTATTGAAACAAAAAAATATATTCTCAACAAGAATTGGAATCAGACATTTATGAAATATACCTTTAAGGAAACAGGAGATTACAAGTTTATAATTTACAATGATAAGGAAATAATTATAAAAACAATTTATATTAGTATTATCGATTAAAGAGGGCAAAATGAAAGGAATAATTTTAGCAGGCGGATCCGGCACACGGCTCTATCCTATTACAAAAGTTTATAGCAAACAATTAACAATTATTTATGATAAGCCGCTTATTTATTATCCGCTTTCGGTACTAATGCTTGGCGGGATCAAAGATATTCTTATTATCTCGAACGAAGAGACAATTCCAATGTATCAGAAACTCTTTGGAACAGGTGAAGATATTGGAATTAATATAAGTTATAAACTTCAGAAAGCACCAAACGGAATAGCAGAATCTTTTATATTAGGAGAAGAATTTATCGGAGATGATTCGGTATCATTAATCCTTGGCGATAATATCTTCTATGGTAAACTTGATTTCTTTTATAAAGCAGTAGAAGAGGAAAAAGATGGAGCAACAATTTTTGCTTATCAAGTAACAGACCCCGAGCGATATGGAATTGTGGAATTCGATAAAGACGGAAAGGCATTAAGCATCGAAGAAAAACCGAAAGTACCAAAATCTAATTTCGCAGTCCCCGGTCTTTATTCTTATGGAAATAGTGTGGTGGAAATTTCCAAAAATCTTAAACCATCTGCTCGCGGCGAACTTGAGATTACAGACGTTAATAAAGTTTATCTTGAAATGGGTAAATTAAAAGTTAATAAGATTGGACGAGGCGTGGCGTGGCTTGATACCGGTACTCCTGAAGCTCTGCTTCAAGCATCTAATTTCTTCGGCATTATTGAAGACCGTCAGGGTCTGAAAGTCGCTTGCATCGAAGAAATTGCTTACTTAAAAGGATTTATAAATAAAACTCAATTTGAAGAATTGATAACTACAAAATTGCCTCGTTCTTCATACCGAGAATATTTAGAAAGAATTTTAGCCGATGAAAAATAAGAAAGGGATCTTTTGGTTTTAAATTATATAAAAAAAAGCTTATACATTGCATGCGGTTGGGTTTTTGTAGTGTTGGGTATTATTGGAATTTTTTTGCCTGTAATGCCCACGACTATATTTTTGATAATGGCGGCGGCTTGTTTTGCTAAGAGTTCTGAAAAATTTTATAGCTGGCTAATTAATCATAAAAAATTTGGTTATTTAATTAAGCATTATCGTGAGAATAGGGGTATGCCTATGAGGGCTAAGATTATTGCTATCTCAATGCTTAATCTATCTATCCTATCTTCCATAATTTTTTTTGTGGATTCTATTTACATCAGAATCATGCTTGCTATAATTGCCGTAGGAGTAACAATTTATCTTATATCTCTAAAAACAGTGCCCGAAGCCGTACAATCTTAAGCACATATAATATTAAATTTGTAATTTTCCATGATACTTTCTGTAAAGTTTCTTATCTTTATAAAATAATCCGGAAAGAGAATAGATGAGTCTATTTGCGTCAAAAGGCAGAAACGAAGTAGATAAACTAATTGAAGAAAATGATGATCTGAAAAATACTCTTCACACTCTTCTTCAAAAACATACAAGTCTTATTGAACTTGAAAAGAAACTCGAAGAAACAAGAAAAGATTTTACGGAACTCTCGAGCAGCGTGGAAGAATTGCGTAAACTTGTTACCGGATATGAGACTGAAAAGAATGAAAAAGAAATCCTTCTACATGAATTAACCGACCAGATAGCACATCTAAGCGAACGAAAAGAAGACCTCCAAAAATCAGTAGAACAATTTGAAAATGAATTTGTCTCTTACGAAGAGAAACATAATCTTCTTAACCAAGTTACGACCGAATACAATGAAATTTC
>CALDDL010000207.1 GCA_937936675.1 uncultured bacterium | reverse complement strand
TACTGGGGAAATTATTTTTTAATCTATTCAGGCGCGATAATAGTAATTGCTTTCTCTGTATTTCCAATGTTTTTTATTAAAGAAAACAAAAATCTTGAAATTGAATTAGAAGACGTAAAAATAGAAACTAGAGATAGAAAGACAGAATGGGCTGAATTAATTAAATTATATGTAGCACATGGATTTTCTTGGATTGGTATTCAGACAATGTTTGTCTATATAATTGCATTCATCCAACAAAATATTTTGGCAAAGGATTTATCTTCCGATGCTATCTCGTTTCAATCAGGTCAGATAATCGCAATTGCATTTGCGGTACTAAATACAGTTGGATTTATATTACCTGCCTTAGTATTAGAGCCGATAGCGGAGAAATTAGGTAGAATAAGAACTCATACAATAGCAGTAGCAATTATGGCGGGAGGATATTTCTTAATATTGTTCTTCGCCACTTCACCATTGCTTTTATATTTATTCATGGCAATAGTAGGAATTGGTTGGGCTGCAGTTGTTAGTCTCCCATTTGCAATTATGTCAGAAAAGGTTGATCAAAGCAGAATGGGTTTCTTTATGGGAATATTCAATTTATCAGTTGTTATTCCACAGTTAATAGTAAGTCTTGTAATTGGATATTTTATAAAAGAAGCCTCTAATACCGATATCATTTTTTGGATCAGTGCTATTAGTTTATCCTTCTCCGCTATTTCTTGGATTTTTGTTAAGGAAAGTGGTAAATAGTATTAAATGAATAAATGGATTGATAAAATGAAATTAAAAATATTTTTATTCCTTTTTGTATTTGGAATTATAATTAATGGGCAATCATTATCTTTAATAGATTCCGATAGACTTCAAGGAACGATTGAAAAAAGCGATAAATATTTAGCAGAATTTGGATTATATGATGGATATCTATTTCCATTACTTAGGGGTGAAGTTGGTTATTTCACTGTATCAAGTAATGAAATAAAACCTAATTTAGTTTTAATTGATCCCGAAGGCAAAGTATATATAAAAACAAATAATAAAGATAATGGTTATGCGACCATAAATTTTGAATCAGGCATAACAGGAGAATGGGTTCTCTATGTAATTGCGGATAAAAATAACTTAGGGAACTATAATCTAAATTACGGTATTGCGGATATTCGTAATCTAAGCATTGCCAATAAGAATGATTGTGATCAATTAGTCGGAATCGTTGCACATGCAAATAATTATTTTTTATTATTTGATTATGCCCTAACGCCAAGTGAATTAAAAAATAATAATATTTCGTTTGTTCCGGCAGATTCAGAAGTGATAAAAAAATATGAAGACCTTTCAAATGAAAAAGGGTATAATCTTTTTTTTACATTAAAGGACGACATCAAAAATTGTTTCTTAAGAAATGAGAAGGGTTTTAAGATTACAGAAGAAAGAAATGACTTTATCAGTTGTTCATCAGATAAAGTCATTATCTCACTACGAAGAGATCAGAATGCAGACAAGAAAACAGAAATAGAATTAAAAGTAAAACTTAATAATTAGTTTTTATCTTCAACAAAAAGAACTAATAAACCCGAAAGAAGCATAGCAATTCCGCCGATTAAGAGTGCATAGATAGCTTCATTGGCAAAGAGATATTTAACAATCCAACCGAGAATAGCAGCGGCGGTTATTTGAGGAATAACGATAAAGAAATTAAATATTCCCATATAAACGCCCATTTTTTCTTTTGGAAGGGCTCCGGCAAGTATAGCATAAGGCATTGCAAGAATTGATGCCCATGCTAATCCAATTCCCAATTCCGAAACAAGAAGCAAATTCGGATCTTTAATAAAATAGAATGATATCAAACTTACTGCACCTACAGTAAGACTAATAAAATGAACGAATTTTCTACTGCTATATTTAGCTATTAAAGGTAATGCGAATGCAGTTATTGCAGCGAATCCATTATATACGGCAAATAAAATTCCAACCCAATTAGCTCCTTCGTTGTATGCGGCAGTGGATGTATCAGTAGCGTTAAATATGTGATGAGTAACTGCCGGAGTCGTATAAATCCACATAGCAAAAAGTGCGAACCATGAGAAGAATTGGACGAATGCCAATTGAATCATAGTCCGTGGCATTGCGATAAAATCAGTAAAAATAGATTTAATCCCAAATAAAAAACCCGCAGAATTTTTCTTTTCTAAATTAAATTTTTCTATATCATCAGGCGGATATTCTTTAGTATTGAATACAGTCCAAAGAACAGCAGAGACATAAGCAAAAGCACCGACATAAAAAGAATAGATAACAGAATCGGGGATATGACCCGGAGAGGCTGTATTATCGATACCGAGAAGATTAGTAAATATATAAGGGAGAGCAGAAGCTATAACAGCTCCTAATCCAATAAAGAAACTTTG
>CALDDL010000206.1 GCA_937936675.1 uncultured bacterium | reverse complement strand
GGAAGTTCATACTGTGTTGTGTTAGTCCCTTTATCTGCAAGATAAAGATTGAATGATTGTTTACTATTAGAAACAATTATCTTACTCCAATTATTATCAATTTTAGCAATATTAGATTCGGAAATTTTGTTTACTCCACTGTTAAGATTTAGAACTCCATCTGCATCTACTTTTATCCAATATCCCATTCCAGGTTTTAAACTTACAGGCATTTTATAACCACTTTCGAATGAGAAAAATGTGGATTTAATTATTCCTGACGGAGTAGTTGTAATATTTGCAATAGATATCTCATTTTCATAAGGTCCAATAATGTTCCAACCTGATTTTACCGGAACGGTTGTTTTATTTACCGACAGACCCACTATATCAATTGTTTTAGCCGAGACATATTTTACCCAATAACCCTTTCCGGTTTCGAGTGTTGTCTCTGCTCGATAACCTGCATCATATTTCCAAGTGGAAGTGATATTATCGGCAAATATAGACGAAGCACTCATATCCACTCTATTCAATGGAACTGAGGCAATATTCCATCCCGCTGCGATATTTATACTCTTTGAAATAGATTTATTATAAATGATATTTAATTTCGTAATTGCATCGTTTGTGATAACAACGCTATCAATATTTTTCATGTCGATATTAATAAAAGAGCCGCCAACTGCATCAACTAACTTAAAACTTCCTTCAGGGAATGAATTCTTATCCCACATTAATTTAAGTGGATAAGCTCCTTGAAAAATAATTTGCCATGAAATAGCGTCTTGATTATCAGCACGGAAATCATTGATTAAATCTTCATATCCTGCTTTATGGAATTTAAGGTCGGGTGCATCGGACTCAGGCGGAGGCGGTGGAGCTATAATTTCGCCAAGAGATAAATCTTGACCATCGGTAGCACTTGGCGAAGTCCCGAATAACATACTGATTGTGTTTGACTCTCCAACTAAAGATATGAAATTTGACCATGTATATAAGTTAGAACGAACTTCATCAAAATAAATGAGTGGTACTTGAATATCAGTACTACCTACGTAAATAGTTCTATTTCCATTAAGAGTATCCACTGAGCCCATATTTGATTCCCATCCGGTATTATCCGCCGTGGGGCTATCAGTGAAAAATTTATATTCATAAAATCCATTAGATAGAGCTAGTGCATGTCCCTCGTAAACTAAATCACCGTCTGAATCCCAAAGAGTATCTTGTAATGACCAGAAATTAAATCCGCCACGCACGAATACGTGGTCTTTAGCAGGATCAAACTTAAATTGTTGATTCACTCCTTTCATATCTACTTTGAAATGGATCGAGACTGGTATGTGATCCGGAATATATTCAGCGGCAAAATTATCTAATCGAAAAGAGCCCGAAACTACATCGGAACCTATACCTTCTTCACTTCCGGTTATCGCCAGTCCTATATCATATTGCCTGATCTTTGAAAGGTCAAGATTATTATTCCCCTTATATATAATCCAATTAGGGATAGAAAAATTTGAAATAGGAATTTCAATTTTATTCCAACCCGGTTCGGCATATAAAGTATTTATATCTAAAGTATAATCCCACCGTTCTGCCAAACTTGCATCAAACTCAATTCCAGGATTTTCGCTCATTTCCCATAAAGAAATAAATAGTTGTGCTCTATCCTTTAGAGTAGGTATAGTATCGATATTAATTGAAAAGGAGATTGTATTAGAATTATTAGTTGCGCCCGCCTTGCTTAAATCGAGAAAATTAAGTCCCTTTGTACCAACTGATACACCGGCATTTCCTCCCCACTCGGCTGTTTGCAAAATAGAATAATCGAATTGATGAGAGCCACGATTTACTCCCGAGGGATTAAAATTGACGCTACCGGTACTTCCCTCCGTAGCCCATAAAAAGTAAAATGGAGTCTGTCCACCATTTGGATCGTCATTGAATGAATTAATTATAAACCGATCTCTATATAGATTATCAAAATACAATGGTGAAATTTCGATATCGGAAGATCTCACTATCATAGTTCGATCTCCATTTGAACCATGATTTCCCGGGATTTTTTCCCAAATGCCGATATTTTCATCTGTTGGATCAGTTTGAATGAAAAACTTAAACGGACTAATACTATTTTTGGTTAATCTTAAAGTTTTCTCATAAATATCGGGACTATCGACGGAAGGAGTCATTTCGCAAATTTCCCATCCGTTATTAAATGTTCCCTTGAGCAAAATTTTGTGATTATCAGGTGCCTCCGGCTTAAAATTTCCGAGCTGTTTCTGAACAGACATATCGACTTTGAATGTTACGTTTATGCTATCGGTTTGTGCCGATAGCTTGATAAACGTGGAAATTATTAATGCAATTACTAAAATTAAGTAACTCTTTTTCATCTTATGCCTCTTATTTGATTTTGACTTGTCTTTAAGACAGTAATGTCGTTTTTGAAGTGAAAAATAGGTGATTTAAGGTAGGGGTAGTTACTAAAAATCAGTCAATAATTA
>CALDDL010000205.1 GCA_937936675.1 uncultured bacterium | reverse complement strand
ATATCGATATCATAAGTGTGAACTTGCAGAGGCAGTTCAATAGAACAGAATTGGGATTCGTAAAACTGGACCCAAATCCCGTTTGTAATTAAATCTTCCAATTAATTTTTCTCTATTTAGATAAATATTCCGATAGTGCATCTTTGACTTTAATATTTCCTTTATATCCGGAAACAATTTTAATATTTACTCTTTTTAATACTTCTTCTGCTTTATCGCCGACATGCCCTGTAACGACAACATTTGCACCATGATGATGGATTAGCTCTGCTGCTTTTGGTCCGGCTCCGCTTTGCATCTGTTCACCGAGATTGGATACTGCTTCAAATTTTCCCGTCTCCTGATCTACAATAATAAAATATTGGCATCTCCCGAATTGCTCGCTCAATAATGAATCCATCGATCCACCTGTTGAAGTAAAAGCAATTTTTTCTTTATTCATGTTTTTTAATTCCTCACTCATTTCTTCTCCAATTCTTTAATTTATAATATATGATTTCGTTTTTCCCCAAATGTTCAATAAGTCTTTTTTTACCGATTCATCTACTTCTACAATATTTTTCGCTTCTATAAGAGCTTTTACAAATGCCGTATTAAAAGGTATTTCACCTAATAAGGGAATATCTTTTTCATCGGCATGATCTTGAATCTGCTCTGCCACCGATTCATTCAGATCACTTTTATTTATAATTATTCCCATGCGAATCTTAAACGTATTCAGTAATTCGATTAATCTTTTTAGATCATGAACCCCCGAAAGGGTTGGCTCGGTTACCAGTATAGCAAAATCGGCTTTTGAAATACTTGCGTTCACGGGGCATCCTATTCCCGGAGGACCATCGACTATGATAAATTTGCTCCTGTTTTCATTTAGATTATTTAATGAAGTGTACTCTTTGTTTGAACAATGGAGAGGGTTGACCTTGTTTGAGTTTTCGATAGGAATATTTTCCAAGACGAGATTATTTCTGTCAGAATTTTCTCCGATAGTATTTTTCCCGACAGGATTTTCCTTAATAGAAATTTCTTTGATAGAATTAATCGCACTTTTTTTTATTTCACTTACAAGCTTGCCTGAATTTCCTTGCCCGGGAAAGAGTTTTGCATAAAAGAATTTTGAATCATCTTCCAATTCGCATTCAAAATAATTTCCACCTATTGAAGAGGTAAAAGAGATTGCATTTTCGGGGCAAACTCTAAAACAAAAACCGCATCCTTCGCATTTCAAATGGTCGATCTTAAAATCACTTATTGCATCAAACCGGCAGAGAGTTTCACATAGACCGCATTGAGTACAAACTTCGTTATTAATAGCTGCTTTTTTACCGCCCGAAAATTCATGGCTCTTTTCCGATTTCGGTTTCAGCATTAAGTGCATATTTGCCGCATCCACATCGCAATCCACTATCACTTTATCATTTTCAAAACTTGCAAATGCTGCCGAGATTGTAGTCTTACCCGTTCCACCTTTTCCGCTTAATATCACTATCTGTTTGTATCTGTTATCAAACATTTTCCACCTTCATCAATTTCTCTTTTATAGTATCGAATAGTCCCAGAAATTCATTCTTCAATCCCGGATATAAAACTATCGGCAATATTCCTTTTGAATATGCCACGGCATATTTTCTGTCGAAGGGAATTTTCATCAGCAGATCGGTTTTTGTTTCCTCCAAATATTTTTCTATCTCTATATAAGAAGCATCATATTTATTTATGACTACACCATAAGGAATGTCGATTGTTTTGAGCACTTCCATTGCGAGCTTAAGATCATTCAAGCCGAATGGCGTTGATTCAGTTACTAATATGCAATAATCAGAATCGCTCACCGCTTCCACCATCGAGCAAGATGTCCCGGGAGGAGAATCGATAA
>CALDDL010000204.1 GCA_937936675.1 uncultured bacterium | reverse complement strand
GATGGGGGAATTGGTCCTAAAGAAGGGGATACATTCTTTTCTACCGGATATGAATTAGGAAGATTAGCCGCTCGTGTACCGTTAATTGAGATATTAGCATCGGGTAGTATCCCAATTTTAGTTATTGATACTCTTTCAGTCGAAATGGAACCCACCGGTAAAGAGATAATCCAGGGAGTAAGAGAAGAAGCAAGATTAGCCGGTATAAATAGTAATTTGGCAATAACCGGAAGTACAGAGGATAACGTTAAGACCATCCAAACAGGAATAGGTGTAGTAGTTGTTGGGATTGTTACAAGGGAGGATTTTAAGTCGGCATCCAGTAAGGATGGTGATTTAGTTATATTAATTGGTAAACCAAAATCTGCACCGGAATTTAAGCTTCACTATGACGATCCTGAAATTATTAATCCTGCCATAATAATAGAATTAAGAAAGCTTGAATTCGTTCACGACATTTTACCCATAGGTTCAAAAGGAATACAACACGAGTTCAGTGAGATCGCAAAAAGTGCCCAATTAATTGGGGAATACGAAGATGAATTAAATGTTGATATATCAAAATCAGGAGGACCTTCTACATGCTGCTTAGTTTCACTTCCGAAGGGAAAAATTGAAGAGCTGAGAAGTAAAGTGAAACTACCGATAAATATAATCGGGAGAGTTAGAAAAAATGAATAATACAATTGAACGCGGGACAATAAAAGTTGATGTAAGAAAATATCAATACGAAAATGGAGCTGATGATACTCTTAGAGATTTGAATTTCGATATAAAGAAGGGAGAATTTGTTGGGTTAATGGGACGCACAGGTGCCGGCAAGACCACTACATTGATGCTGCTAAATGGTCTGATCCCACACTTTTTTGAAGGAGATTTTGATGGTACTGTATTTTCAAATAGTATGAATACTCAAAGGTATCGAGTTCAGACGTTGTCTCGGTTTGTTGGTTGTGTAATGCAAGACCCCGAAACACAAATATTCGGTATTACAGTAGAAAAAGATGTTGCTTTTGGTCCATCAAATTTAGCGATAGAAAAAAGTAGAATCGCTGAAATAATAGATGAATCATTGGATGTAGTCGGATTAAATGGCTACAAGTATAGAATATCGACAGAGTTATCGGGAGGCGAGAAGCAGCGGCTTACAATTGCAGGAATTCTAGCAATGGAACCGGAAATTTTGGTGCTCGATGAACCAACCTCAGAGCTTGATCCTGAGGGGAGAAAAGAAATTTATAAATTATTAAAAAAGTTGGTTAATGAGAAGAATGTTACAGTTTTTATATCAGGGCATGATTCAGAAGAGATGTGTGAATTTACTGATAGAATTATAGTCTTAGATAAAGGTACGGTTGTTTGGAATGGAATTCCTGAAGTTCTATTTAATGATAAAGAATTAGCAGAAAAATATGGAATTATGCCAATTGATAAAAATAGCGATGAATTAGCTCAAGCTAATATGATAGTTGAAACTCAATTGATAAGAGAAGATACATCTAAAGAGGAAAAAATAATAATTGAAGCGAAAGATTTATCGTATGAATACGAGAACGGTAGGCAGGCTTTAAAAAACATTAATCTAAGAATATATGAGGGAGAATTTGTCTCATTAATAGGGAAAAATGGGGCAGGGAAAACGACATTTTCTAAACAAATAAATGGATTACTAAAACCGAAGAGCGGTACTATTTTAATAAATGGTTTTGATATAAAAAATAATTCGACAGCAGAACTAAGCAAGGAAATCGGTTATGTATTTCAAAACCCTGATCATCAGATATTTTCTGCAACTGTTTATGATGAAGTTGAATACGGTCTAAAAAGATTAAAATTAACTGAATACGAAAGGAGTGAGAGAGTAAAAGATGCTTTAGAGTTTGTAGGACTCAACTATCAAAATAAAAGACATCCATTTACTCTTGGTAAAGGTGAAAGGCAGAAATTAGCAGTCGCATCGATACTTGCAATGAAACCAAAAATTTTAGTGATAGATGAACCAACCACAGGGCAGGATTGGGCTGGAACAAAAAGAATGATGGAACTAATGAAGAAACTTAATTCGGAAGGAACAACGCTTATTACCATTACTCATAATTTAAAACTTGCAATAGAATACTCGGATAGAATTATAAAATTTTCAGATGGAATGATAGAATCAGATTTATTAAACATAAAGGTAATTAAAGAAAATGTTAATTGAATATTATCCGCAAGGGAGCTTCATACATAATTTGGACGTAAGGACAAAAACTTTGGGGTTCTTTGTAATTACTACTGCATCGTTCTGTTTTGAAAACCCGTTAATAAATTTTCTTATTCTGATCTTATTGTGGCTTATGCTATCAAGTATGAATTCGCCGATGTCGAAAGTGCTTAAAATCATAAAATCTCTTTTGCCGATTTTTATAATCATGTTAATAATCACGGGTTTATCCTACCCGACTTCAAAATTTATTCATGAAGAAAATAAAAGGATCTTATTTTCATTTCTGCCGGATAACGGATTACCATTGACAACCGGAGGATTATACTACGGATTGACTTTAGTATTAAGAATTTTTGTAGATCGGAAGAGCGTCGTGTAGGGAAAGAGTG
>CALDDL010000203.1 GCA_937936675.1 uncultured bacterium | reverse complement strand
TCTTCTTTGGCAAGATTAGCGGCATAATTATTATAAGATTTTGGGTCTTCGGGAGGTAAAGAAGCATCGACTTTAATTACATCAACTCCTAGAACTTCAAGCATTTTAATTTTTTCCATGCTCTGAGTATTTCGTATAACAATTTTAAGATTGTATCCTTTTTGTCTAGCCACAATTGCCAAACCCATTGCAGTATTACCGGATGAATTTTCTATAATTGTATCTCCCGGTTTTAGCCTTCCTTCTTTTTCGGCTTTTTCAATCATATACTTTGCAATCCTATCTTTTATACTTCCTCCGGGATTCATAAATTCCATCTTCGCCCAGATAGTAGATTTCAAACCTTTAGAAATATTTCCAAGTTTAACAATTGGAGTACGTCCAATTGCTTCTAATACACTGTCATATCGATTATTTCTCATCGTAACTCATTAATTTTTAAGTAAAGAATAGCCCCGCAGAAAAACATCTGATTTCATTCTTTTTCTTCCTTCGGGTTGAATTTCAGTTATCTCTAATGCAGTTGTTGCTGTACCAATAAATATTTCATTTTTAGTTTCCTTAATTTCACCGGGTTGCAGAATAAGGTCGTCTTTTAGTCTAGAAGAGAAAACCTTATACAATTTTGAATTGTGCAAAAAATATGCAGCAGGATATGGAGAAAGACCCCTGATAAGATTATATATTTTCTCACTCGGTTGATTCCAATCTATACGTGAATTCTCTTTTGTAATTTTAGGGGCACTGCTTACTTGAGATTCATCTTGCTTTATTAATTGTATTGCTCCTGATTCAATTATTTTTATGGTTTCTAGTACAATATCGATACTAAGGGATTGAAGTCTATCGTGCAATGAGCCAAAATTATCATCCTTTTCAATAGCAATTTTCTTTTGAAGGATAATATTCCCTGTATCAACTTTCTCCTGAATAAAGAAAGTTGTCAAACCGGTTTCAGAATCTCCATTAATTAAGCTCCATTGAATAGGAGCAGCTCCACGATATTTTGGAAGCAGTGAACCGTGCACATTAAAAGTGCCTAATCGTGGAATTTCAAAAATCTCACGAGGTAAAATTCTAAATGCAATAACAATTATAAGATCAGGTGCGAGCTTTCTTACTTGTTCTATGAATTCTGGGTCTTTTAATTTTTCGGGTTGTAATACGGGCAAATTATTTTTAACTGCATAATTTTTAACGGGCGTAAAAGATACTTCTCTACCCCTTCCCCTCTCTTTATCAGGTGCGGTTACTACAGCAATCAATTGATGTTCTGAATTATTAATTGCATTTAATGAAGGGACAGCAAATTCAGGTGTCCCCATAAAAATAATTTTCAATTTATTAATTCTCTGTAATGGGATAATCGATTTCAATTTCCCGTTTAGTAATTCTATGTAAATAATTTTGGAGGCGATTCTTCATTTTTATTGAAATTCGATCCGGGATCATTTTCCCAAGCAAATGGTCATATTCATGTAATATTACTCTTGCAAGAAAATCATCCGCTTCTAATGTCTGTTCATTTTCGTCTGTATCTAAATAATTGACAATTATAGATTTCGGTCTTTCTACATCAGCTCTCAAATTCGGAAGGCTTAAGCAACCCTCTTCAATTACAACTAATTCATCTGATCTTTCGGTAATTTTTGGGTTTATCATTACTAATGGTTTAGATTTTTCATAACCTTCTACCGGTCGTAGATCAATAACAAATAAAGAATCTCTGAAACCAACTTGATTAGCTGCCAAACCGACTCCTGAGGCATTTCTCATCGTATCAAACATGCTAGTTATTTTACCTATTATTTCATCTGATACTTCTTTAACGGGTAGTGCTTTTTCCCGAAGTATTTTATCACCATAAACAGTGATTGGAATAATTGACATTACAACTCCTGATTAATAATTACGTTACCCTGTTCAATTTCTGCACTTAAATCTTTATAAAGAGTAACTTCAGTAGCGCAGAAAAGCATTCGGATATAAAGTCTAAAGATAATTAACATTTGTTGAAGAATAAAGATGATAACTAAATAATAATACGGCGTTCGTGGAATAAATCTGTTTAATAAATTATAAAAAACCGCACCCAAAGCACCAAGAATTGCTACAAATAAAAAAACAGTAAAGACTTTAGAAAAATTTTTCTTTATAAATAAAATTGCAGAATAAATTTCTCTAAATATTGTGTTTGAATCTTTTACACCCAGAGAAACTTTTGAATAGTCTGCTATAATAGATATCACACCAATAAAAAATATTAAAAGAATATATCTTAAAGAGCGAATAACGAAATCCCCCATTACACTTTCAGAATCGCTATATGCCCAACCGATCAGATCTCCTAATAAATCATTTACGATAAAAGCAGCAGCATAAAGAAATAACGTTGCGATTAGGATTTTTACAAAACGATAAAAATACTTAACACCGCCAAAGAAAAAATCTACCATGTGATTTTTCTGTGGGTTATTAAAAATCGAGATTAATCCGCCTAATAAAAAAGTCTGAATTAAAGTATAAATACCAACAACGAAATAGATATTTAGAGGAATTTGATCGATATGAGTTTTATAAATATTTTGAAATTGAGCAAACCACATCAAATCAAAATCAACTGCCAATTTATCACTGTATAATGAATGTCCCAATGAATCAATTAAGAGCTGGTAAATTGGTACTGTTAAAATTAATGCTGAAATAGCATTAATTGCCCATAAAAGAACGACAAATTTTGAATTATAAAAAACTGAACGCACTCCATGCAATATAATTTCTTTGATAGATGAGATCATCCGATGCTCCCAAGAATCATAAGAGCATTTTGAATCCAAAAAAACCATCTTAAACTTATTGAAATCGAAGCCCAATACTTACTATTTACGGTAAATGAATTATTTGCAAAATTTATATCTAGCATATTTTTTCTGTAAGGATCAATTTCGGCTGCTAAAACTTCATTTTTAGTATGAAATTTGAAAACTTTATAACGGACATTTTCGGTCCATTTCTGGAATAGAGTATCTTTATCGGTATAAAGCACAATATCATTTTCAAAGAAACCTTCGCGCAAACGTTCAGCCAAAACTTCGTATTCATTTTCTCCGGTTCTGTTTATAGCGGTTATAGCATAGTCATGAACACGTGCATTAAAGTAAAACTCCCTAAAAAACCAACTTAATTTATTCCCTTCTTTTTCTTTAGCTAAATTAATAAAATCCAGAGCAGTAGGATGTCGGAATTTATATCTATTATAATATTCTTTTAATAGAACCATCATATTATTATAACCGATATACCGTTCGAGAGATAGAAGAACTAATTCTGGTTTGGAATAAGAATTAACAGCATACGATAATCGTGTAGGAAGTAAATAAGAAGTATCTGCAATTGTTCCGATTGTTAAATTTCTATAGTAAGAATTTATTGCTGGCAAACCTTCAGGTACTCTGATATCAACCAAAGTATAAATTATTGGAATTTCTCTATACATAAGAAAATTTAATCCAAAAACAGGAACATGCGTTGCTATCTTAAAATTGGCAAATCCGCCTCCATAATATTTATATACGATCTTAGTTGCAATATAAGAGGTGAATCCCTCATCAAGCCATGCTTCATAGACTTCATTATTAGCAATAAGTCCATGGAAAAATTGATGAGTAAATTCATGAATAACCAAATATTCGGGTTGCATTGTTCCATGAGGAGAAAAAAGCTCGGCACTTATCGTAAATATTCCTGGATATTCCATTCCGCCTACTGCTGATGTTCTAGGAACATCAACCAATGTAATTGATTGATACGGATAATCTCCAATATTACTTTCAAAAAATTCAAGACTATTTTTTATTGCATCTTTATATCGCCAAATATATTTTTCTCTTTCGGGCTGAACAAAAAGATTAATTGTAATTATAGTACCGTCTTTTCTTTTATATTCTTCCTTTTTATAAATAATTTCATCGGTTACGCAAAATGCGAAATCATGGACACCTTTTTGATTGAAAGAAAAAGTCTTAGTATAAGAACTCGAATCTTCTTTAACTAATGAACCGGTAGCACCTACAATAAAACTCTTCGGTACGTTAATCTGAACTTTATAATCACCAAAATCCGAGAAAAAATTCAACCATGGGTAATATGGCCCACAAATCCATTCTCCATTCTGAAAAACTCCTGCTTTTGGAAACCATTGTGAAACAAATGAAAAATTTCTTCCTGTGGCAAATCCAAAGCGTTTGACGGATTTAGGTACTTTTAATTGATAATCGAATTCTATAACAGCAGAATCGCCTTTTAATAAATTATAAGGTAATTGTATAAACGCAACGGTACTATCATTTACATTGCCGTCTTTAAACCGATAATTTAATTGGATTGATTTATTATTATAAATAATAGAGTTAAACTCAAGTGAAGTAGTCTCTTCACTATCTAAATTATAATAGGAACTAAAAAATGTTTTATTGTTTTTATATGCATTAGCATACAAATGAAGGTAAATTTTATCGGTTGGGAAATCGGTATTATTTATCCATACCATCTTCTCTTTTACCCGAAGACGTTTTGAAGATGGATTAAAATTTACATTCAAATCATAATTTGCAGTAGGAGTATAATCAGAGATATTATCTATTTTTATTCCGTTTCTATAATCCGAATTTTCACCTTGAGGAGTGAATTCACTTTTCTGCAAATCATTATTAATAATTACTAATGCAGAGAAAATTAAAAATAGAAATAGCGAAAAAATAATTTTCATAATGGTTTAATTTAATAAATAGGAGCATGTTATCAAAAGCGAAACAAAATGAGATTGAATTTCATTTTGAGACAGCATTTATTTCCATAAGATCAATTATTCTTAATTTTTGGTTTATTTTCTAAAGATATTAGGTGGCATTTTTCTTGCATAATGTTCGTGTTAAAAATTTAAATAAATTATCTACGAACAATATCCGAGAATCTAATGAAGAAAGCTACAGCCGCTTTATTGCAATCGTTTAAGAATATCTTAGGCTTAAACGCATTGTTAGTATATTTTCTCTTCATTTCTTTATGGGGAATTAACCCAATCGAAATAGACGCGCAAACTGCTAATCCTGTTCCCGTGCAGTTTTTCTATGTACCACTTCCTGAAGAACAAATTCTTCAGTCTTTACAAACATTAAATACTAATGGAAATAGTTCAGTTAATCCGGTGCAAACTTATATTTCAATTGCATCCATTGCCGATAATACTGTAATCTATTACGATCAGTGGGAAAATGGATTTGAACCTGATATTGCAAATCCGATTAACTTATATAGTAATACCAATCTTGGCGGAACGCAGATATGGGGCGATGGTAACCCTGCGAATGGAGCACCTCCCGGAATTCCTTCTGATATTATAAATTCAGGAACAGTTATTATTTTAAATAATCCTGTAAATACCACTACCCGCCAAACTGATATCGATTTTGATGGTGGTGATAAAATCGCTGCTTCGAAAACTATATCGGTTGCAAGAACTGGATGGGCAACCGGTTCCAATACTCTTTTGGCTGATGCTTTAGAAGTTTTTGATACAGATAATTGGGGTACTTCTTTTGAAATTCCCGTGGGTGAAAATATTCCTTATTCAGATTCCTACCGGATTTTTAATTATGTAGGACTTTCAATAATGGCTGAAGTTGGTGGAGCAAATATTCAGATAGATGCTGATGCCAATGGAACTTTTGAAACTACCGTTACACTCACCGAAGGTAAGGGATATTTAGTAAATGGCGGAGTTGCTCTAGGTGCAAAAGTTATTTCCGATAAGCCGATTCAAATAGAGCTTTTAACCGGCGATCGAGGCGAGCAATATGAAGCAAGATGGTTTAGATTAAGCCCTACGGCACTATGGTCAACTAGCTATTATGAACCCGTTTCAACATCTAATAGCGCACAAGGTCAAAATGGTACAGCTACAGTAGTTTGGCTATACAATCCAAAAAGTTCTCCAATTGCTGTTCAATACCAGACAAGAACCGGATCAGGTGGAAATACAATTACTACAAATCCTATTACTGTCCCTGCAAAAGGCTATGCAAAACAGGTGATGACAGATGGATTTGGAGCAAAATTCTTTACAAATGATGGTTCAAAATTTTATGCCATTTCTGCAACAGACGCAAATAATCCAAGCACGAATACAGGCGGAAACAGATCATGGGATTGGGGTTTTACTCTTGTATCTGAATCTGCATTAACTCAACAAATTTTAATCGGGCTAGGAATTGGAAGAGACCCTACTTCATCTACAAATCCAAATGAAAACGGAAATCCGATTTGGGTTACTCCTATCGGCAACGGAAATACTCCTGTTACGATTTATATTGATTACGATGCTAATCCTGCAACCGGGGCATTAACAGATCCGTTTGGAAATAAATATGATAATTCGATTACATTAAGAGAATTAGATAGAGCAAAATTATATAATCCTTCCGGTAATCAATCAGGTATGTTAATTTATACTCTTACACAAGGAGTGAAACTTGCTGCAGCATGGGGTCAAGATCCTTTAACTGCTTCTTCTGGAGCTCCGGGATTGGATGTAGGAACCGGTATCCCACCTCTTCCGGCTTTTGATGCAGGTAAGAACGGAACTCTTTCTCAAGATAATGATGGTGATGGTTTTATCAGCCCCGGTGATGATTTATTATATACAATCGTAGTTAATAATATTAGCCGTGCGCCTGTACCGGATTTAAAACTCGTAGATTTTCTTCCTTTAAATACTTCTTATATTCCAAATACTACTTTCTTTACCAATAGTAGTGGAGTAACATCTCAGGTACCAGATAATGGTTCCGGAACTCCTTTTCCATTAGATGAACCGGGAACAATTTTAGATAACTCTTCTGCACTCCCGGTCGGAGGAGCTTATACGGTTACATTTAAAGTAAGAATAAATAATTTTGAAGACCTGCTTCCAAATACAGAAAGAATATTAAATCTCGGATATGCAGCAGCTATTGGTGATACTATCCCGATTAATGCTCAAACTCCTCTCTTTGGAAAAATCGGAGATAAAGTTTGGGAAGACCAAAATCTAAATGGGATTCAAGATGCCGGAGAACCGGGTATTGCTGGTATAACTGTCAAATTATACGATGGAGATGGCAACTTTGTTGCTTCAACAACAACTGATGCTAATGGTAATTACAAATTCTTAGGACTCTTGCCAGGTAATTATCAAGTTGAATTTGTACCTTCATCTGTATATGACTTTACAACAGCTAATGCAGACGGCGCCGGATTAAACGGAGCGAAAAATTCGGATGCAAATCCTTCAACCGGTAAAACAGAAATATTTACACTTGCTGCCGGTGAAAGAAATACAAATATCGATGCGGGCTTCAAACCAAATGGTTTACTTGGTGATAAGGTCTGGAATGATGAAAATCAGAACGGAATTCAAGATCCAAGTGAAACTGGAATTGATAGTGTTACTGTAAAATTATTCAGTTGTGACGGCACTTTCTTAAAAGAAACCGTAACAAATGCCAATGGTAATTATACTTTTACCAATCTTCTTTCCGGAAGTTACTACGTTCAATTTATCCTTCCAAACGGTCTTAATTATACAACAAAAGACCTTGGAACAAATGATAATTTTGATTCTGATGCAAATCCTAGTGATGGCAAAACGGAGTGCATTACATATAATACAGGCGATATTGTTACAAATTTAGATGCTGGTATGTATGAAGATAAAGTAGCTGATATAAAAATAGAAAAATCAGTAAGTAATTCTAATCCTGTTTGCGGAAGTCAAATTACTTACCAGATAAAAGTTACAAATTTAGGTCCCGACAAAGGAAAAGGAATTGAGGCAACTGAAATATTGCCTTCCGGATTAGAATATGTTTCTCATTCGGCAAGTATTGGTTCCTATGATACACTTACAGGTAAATGGGTAATAGGTGAATTAAACAACGGTGCTTTTGCAACATTGAATATAACCGTTAAGGTAAATTGCGAAGAGATTAATAGCTCCACTTTCGATCTAGGAATCGCAAAAGATTATAATCTTTTCGTTATCGAAGATTTGAATCAACCTTCATCTGATACAGAAGGAAAGGTAGCAGTTGGAAGAGATGCAAATCTTGGAGCATACAGTATTGGTGATAAACTTTCTAATAATAGCGGTGATGTTTTAATTGTTGGAAGAGACTTAAATTACGTTAGCGGTAGCGTTTATAATGGTAACGTAGTTTTTGCAAATAATTCAAATCTTCCAAAAAGTTCTGTATCAGTTACCAACGGAACCGTTAGAAAAGATACTGTAATAGATTTTTCAGTTGCAAAAGTATCACTTGAAAATCTATCGACAACATTGGGAAATTATCAATCGACAGGAACAGTTGAACTGAAATGGGGTGGATTAACCTTAACCGGTACAGATCCATTCATGAATGTTTTCAGCGTTCTTGGAAGTGATTTATCCACAGCAAATAGCTTTACTATAGATGTTCCTAATGGTTCGGTTGTTCTAGTTAATATCAATGGAACAAATGTAAGCTGGTCAGGCGGACTTCAAGTAAATGGAACGGCAATTAATAATGTTTTATATAATTTCTATGAAGCAACATCTCTTAGAATTCAGGGAATTGATGTTCGTGGAACTATTTTAGCTCCATTTGCTGACCTTAATTTCCCTTCAGGAGTTGTTAACGGTCAGGTTATTGTTAAATCAATGACAGGTTCAGGTCAGTTTAATCTTGCTCCATTTATCGGCAATATACCTTATGAAAAAGAGATCACTAATATAGCTTCGATTTCTGCAATTACAACAGTTGATCCAGACCTTACTAACAATAATTCTTCGGTATTAATTAAGCCTGTTACTTCCAATAATGGAGGAAACAATGGTGGAAATAACGGTGGCAACAATGGCGGGAATAATGGTGGCAATACCGGCGGAAATTGGGAGAATCTATGTGGATTCGGTTTCGGTGAGATTGTCTATACTTTGGCTTATAGCAATACAGCAATCTATGCCGGCACTTGGGGTGGAAATATCTATATCTCCACTAATCAAGGAACAAGCTGGACAAAAATAAATCAAGGTATGTCAGTTGGATTTGTTTGGTCATTAAAAGTAGTTAATGATAATCTTATCTTCGCTGCTACAGAAAAAGGACTTTATAAATACAATGGATCAAGTTGGACCTTGACTTCCCTTTCGGGAATGGATGTTCATTCAATCTCTATTGGAACAACTGGTTCTACAACACGTATTTTTGCAGCAACTTGGGGTAATGGTGTTTATACTTCAACTGATTTTGGTGCTACATGGTTACATTCTGTTGATGGATGTTATAATTTATTAGCTATGAATACAATCGAAGCTGTATCGGCAGAGAAAGCATTTGTTACTTCTTTCGGTGGTGGTGTATTCGTTACCTTAAATGGCGGCGTTTCTTGGAGTAAAGTAAATCTTGGTTATAACTTCGCTTGGACTGTTGCATCATCAGGCAATTATGTTTATGCCGGTACTTATGGAGACGGATTATATCTCTCTTCTAATGGCGGAACTAATTGGAATAAAGTTACCACACTCAACGCACCTTTTATCTACTCTTTAGTAGTTGATAATAGTGGTTATGTTTATGCTGCATCTTGGACAAGCGGCGTTTCTGTTTCTAAAGATAATGGTGCCACTTGGACTTCACTTGGAATGGGTGGTTTTGGCGTAAGCTCTATATTTGTTAATCCAAGCACACAGGATCTTTTTGTAGGAACAAAAGAAGGTGAAGTATTCTTCTCAAGAAGCGGAGGAACTACGGATATTGACGAAAACTCAATAATCCCAACAGAATTTGGATTGGAACAAAATTATCCAAATCCGTTCAACCCAACAACTACAATTCAATTTGCATTGCCTCAAGGAGGTATGTATAAATTGATGGTTTATAGCGTTCTTGGTGAAGAAGTTGCAGAATTAGTAAATAACGAATTAAGTGCCGGAATTCATAAAGTATCATTCGATGCAAGCAGACTATCAAGCGGAATGTATATATATAGATTAACCGGTAATAATGTTACTATAACAAAAAAGATGTTATTGATGAAGTAATAGATGTAAGTATGTTGATTCTATAGAGTTAAACTCATGATTAAAAAGGTGGCTGATTTAGCCGCCTTTTTTTATTTTATTAATAGCATTTTTTTTACTTCGATTTTTGATGGTGTAATTAATTGATAGAAATAAATTCCGCTAGATAAATTAGAACCATCAAATTCTGATTTATATATTATATTAGGTAATACTTCTCCATTAAACAAAGTTGCTACTTCATTTCCTAATAAATCATAAACTATCAATTTTAAATTACATTTCTCTTTTACAGCGAAATTTATTTGTGTTCTTGGATTAAATGGATTGGGATAATTCTGATTTAATAATAAGGGAGTAATCAATTCTCCTGCTTTAATATTAATAATCTCACTTAATTCAGAAGTACCATCTAAATCAATCTGATTTAGTTGGTAAGAATATTCTCCAATCGTAGCAATTTTATCAATAAACGAATATTGATTTGGAGAAGCTGAATTTCCATGACCGGGAACGAAACCGATCTTTTCCCACCTGCCTCCCTTCTGCGAACGTAAAATCTCAAAGCCATAATTACTTACTTCAGTCGCAGTTTCCCAATTAAGGTAAATTGCTTTATTAATAAAATTGCCTTCGAAAGAAATTAATTCAACTGGAAGTGGTGCTTGTGAAAGATCAATTTGTGCAAAATATTGAATGATTTCGTAAATAAGATAATATTCTCTTTCTAATACATTACCCTCGGGAGCACCCGGAGTCATTACATCAAATGCATCTGAACCTTCCAAGTTATAAGTATTATCTTTTTCATTATTAGAAACATAAGGAGCATTAAATTCATTTCTAAAAAATGTTGCCAGCGTAACATTAATATTGCTATTAAATACTAGTCCTATTTCATTTAAAGGAATAGAAAACTCAATACAATTATTTTCAAGAGTATAATTAACAACCGCATTATTTGAAGGGAAATTCCATCCGTCTCCGGTATTTAATTCTATTCGCGGAATGTTGGCTGTTCCTTCGGTGATACAATGAATATCGATATTGATACTTGCCCTTTGAACATCATATCCAAATTTTGATTCACTATCATCTCCTATCCAATTCCATTTTCCGGTGCCATTATTAATTGCAATAGAATAAATTGCGAGTTCAATTGCGCCAATATTATTAACTTTAATAAGTCCTAAAAAATTTGTGCCATCAGTTGCGAACCGTACTTCTGTAATATCAACATTTTTAACCCAGAATACCCCTGAAGCAGTTCTCGTATCATTCGCTTCTCCCGTATAAATCCATTCGCCGCTTGAATAAGTTGTACCATGAATAGTGCTTGAAGGTGTCCCGATCCAATCTGATGGATTGCCATCTATTATGATTGAATGAGATTGTGAGTATAAAAGTATCGGGAGGAATAGGAATATTGTAATTGATTTAATATCCATAATGCACCCTAAGAAAATAAAACTTAGAAAGTTTATTCTACATAAATAGTCATTTGAGAAAATAAATGCAACTATTCGGATATAGAGTATTTCCATTTCCCTTCTCCCCCTCAAATAAATTTAAGGGGGATTTCAAGGAATTATTTTATTTTTTTATAAATTCAGATATTGTATCAACAACGAATTTAATCTGTTCGTTAGTAAGTTCAGGATAAATAGGCAAAGCTAGAGAATGTTCTGCAGCATAATTTGAAACAGGAAAATCTTTATCATCGGCATTAAGATATGCAAAGCACTCTTGACGGTGAAATGCTACCGGATAATAAACTTCGCATCCAATATCGTTTTTTCTAAGATGATCTAGCATTCCATCTCTATCTTCAACTCTTATAATATACTGATTATAGATATGATAATTTTTATTCCCTGTCTCTTTATAAATCGCTTTTGGTAAAAGAACTTGATTCTTTTCGTCCAAAATTGTTATCCCCTCAGTTTCGGCTAAACCAGCTTCAATAAATAACTTAGAATACAACTGTGCATTATGGCGCCGTTTTTCTGACCATGAATCAAGATGCGGTAATTTAACTCTAAGAATCGCTGCCTGAAGTGTATCAATCCTAAAATTACCGCCTATTACTTTATGGAAATACTTAGGTTCTGCACCATGCATTCTCATAATTTTCATTGTATGATAAAGTTTTTCATCATTTGTGGTACAGATTCCACCATCTCCAAAACAACCTAGATTTTTTGATGGGAAAAATGAGAAACAACCTATATGTCCGAGCGTTCCGACTTTTCTTCCGTCTTTATACTGAACTCCAATTGCTTGTGCCCCATCTTCGATTACAATCAGATTGTGTTTATTAGCAATTTCCATAATTGCATCCATATCTGCAGATTGACCGTACAGATGGACAGGAATTATCGCTTTAGTTTTTTCTGTTATCTTTTCTTCTATCTTAGAAGGGTCAATATTAAAAGTAACCGGGTCTGAATCCACAAGAACAGGAATTGCATTCAAACGAGCAACAACACCTGCAGTTGCAAAGAAAGAATAAGTAGGGACAATTACTTCATCATCCGGTTTTATATCTATTGCCATCAATGCTAATAATAAAGCATCTGTACCAGAGGAAACACCAACTGAATACTTACATTCAATATATTCATTAATATCTTTTTCTAACCCTGCTACGTCCGGACCATTAATAAAATATTGCGAATCAACAACTCTTGCCATTGCGGCATCAATTTCATCTTTCAATGCTAAATATTGCGGTTTCAAATCCAATAAAGGAACTTTCATTATTCTACCTCCTTAACAATACCATTTTCTAATTTGTATTTTTTATTCGCCTTCTCGCAGAATGCAAAACCATCTTTATCAAAATGAAGTTTTCTTCCTGCTTCAGAAACCCACCCGACAATGCGAGCAGGATTACCAACTACCAGTGCAAAATCAGGAATGTTTTTCGTAACTACTGCACCGGCTCCCACAAATGCAAATCTACCTATATCATGCCCGCACACAACTGTGGAATTAGCTCCAAGTGAAGCACCTTCTTTTACAACGGTTTTAAGATAATATTTTGCTCCTACTTGCGGATATTTACTTCTCGGATCGAGTATGTTCGTAAAGACCATTGATGGTCCGCAAAAAACATAATCCTCTAATGTAACTCCTTCATAGACAGAAACATTATTTTGGATTTTAACAAAATTACCGATAATAACATTATTGCCTACATTAACGTTTTGACCAATTACTACGTTTTTGCCAATTTTGGATCCTGATTGGACATGACTAAAGTGCCATATTTTAGTGCCCTCACCTATTTCAACCGGATCATCGACATAAGCCGATTCATGCTTAAAAAAACTCATAGTGCCCTCTATTAGTTTATGTGGAGAAATTATTTTATTGCTCAACAAAATTAAATATAATGAAATAGTTATACTAATTATTTTTTCGAGATTTGATTTATTAAAAGCATTTGATTGAATTAGTTTTTATTTTCACAAAATCAATTTCTGAGGAATACATGAAAATTGCAGAAAAGCTCAATGAGTTCAAAAGTGGCTTCCATTCTTCTTTTTGGGTAGCCAATGGAATGGAATTATTTGAGAGATTAGCTTATTACGGTCAGCAAATTGTTTTTATGATTTACATGCGAAATGATTTAGGGTTTTCTGAATCACAAGCTGGAACTCTATCGGGTATCTTTGGAGGTATGATTTATCTGCTTCCAATTTTGGGTGGGACATTAGCAGATAAATGGGGCTTTAAAAGAGCTTTTAATGTTGCTTTCACTGTTTTGGCTTTAGGATATTTTTTAATTGGTTCAGTGGGAATGAGCGCATTTGCAGGTGCTTATGATGGATTAGATAGGTATTGGCTTCTAATGATATTCTTATTATTAACTGCTTTCGGTGGTTCATTTATTAAACCATCTGTGCTTGGAACCGTTGCAGTTGCCTCAAAACCAGAATCAAAATCTTTAGGTTTCGCAGTTTATTATTGGATTGTAAATGTAGGAGCAATGATAGGACCTACGATTGCTTATTTTGTCAGAAATAATTTTGGTAATGAATTTGTTTATTTAGTCTCTTCAATTAGCTGCGCAGCGATGGTTATTGTAAATATATTTTTATACAAGGATGTAGTAAATCAAGAAACCTCAGCAGTGCCTTCAGAGACTTTAGCAAAGAAATTACAAAACTTAGTACTGGTTTTAGCAAATTATAAGTTTATGATCTTTTTAATGATCTATTCGCTTTATTGGATAATTTTCTGGCAGGAATTTATTATTGTCCCATATTATATAGTTGATTTTATTAGTAAGGATGCACCCTATGAAATTATTCAATCATGGGCTGGTGCTGGAGCAATTATCCTATTACAAATTCCTGTTAATTTATTAACAAAAAAACTTTCTACTCCACACGCAATTCTGACAGGTTTTGCGGTCTCAAGTCTTATATGGATAATTATTGGTATCTATCCTAGTATAATAACTATCATTGCGGGAATCGCTGCATTTTCTATCGGGGAAATGATTCAGGCACCTAGATATTATGAATACATCTCAGAAATTGCACCCGCTGGACAACAAGGATTATTTCAAGGATACGCTTTCCTACCTATTGCAATCGCTCGCTTCGTAGGAGATCCTTTTGGTGGTTGGTTATATCAAGAATATGCTATAAATGGTAATAATCCACAAATGGTTTTCATTGTAATGACAGGAGTCGGACTTCTTGCTACTCTGTTGATGTATTTCTATAATCGCATGTTTGTTAAGAAAAAATAATTTTAACATCCCTCGGCTCGTGGTCGAGGGTTTTTCTTTTATCCTGTTTGTTCTACGGCACATTCTTTCCTTTACTTTTATAATTAAAATTGCTATTTTTTGAACGCCCGCAAGAAGGAAAAAACATAAACCATACATAACTCATGAGGGTGAGAAATGAACGGTACAGTAACAGAAAAACCGCGTAGGTTTGAT
>CALDDL010000202.1 GCA_937936675.1 uncultured bacterium | reverse complement strand
ATGAAAAAATGGATCAATGAATATTTGGAAATATTCGGAGATATAAAATATTTTCATCTTGGCGGAGACGAAGCCTATGCATTCGCAACTTGCGATGTGTGTAAAAATACCGCCGATAAAGTAGGGGAGAATAAATTATATGCCGATTATTTGAATGATATTGCTGTTCCGCTATTTGAGAAAAATATCAAACCCGGTGTTTGGTGTGATATGATTCTCAGTCATCCGAATGAACTTGATGAAGTATCCAAAAAATTTGTTATATGGGATTGGAACTATTGGGATGGAGATTCGATTCCCGGACGTGTTATGGTATGGGGGAAGGGAAGATTAGCAAAAGATAAAATTACGGCTGATATAATAAATACTTTCCCTCAGATAATTGATCGTCAAGGCAACCTCAATGCCTTTTATACAAGCGATTATTTGAAAGAAAAAGGATATGAGATAATTCTGTGTAGTAGTTCTCGGAGTTATGGTGATGGAGTATTTGCAGGAACTAATAACCTCCACTTCGATAATATAATAGGTGCTGCACGTAAGACGGTTCAACTAAATTTATTAGGCACTTGCGTTACAAGCTGGGCAGTGAGAATACCTAATTATGAAACTCAAGAACTTTGGCTTTATAGTGCTCCATATACTATTAAAAATTCTACCTTATGTAAAGAAAATATTTTAAAAGAAATTCAAAAACATTTTTTTAAGAGTAGCGAAATTGAAATTAATAATACTTTTGAAAAAATCGGGTACACTTTCCCATTCAATTATCAAAACACTACTGGGATCATGTGGACAGGATTGAAAGATTCTAAATCTCCACCCAAAGACTATATCAATGACTTGATTTCAAAATGGAAAAATAGAAATCAATGGGATGCATTGAAAAAACAGATTTATGGATCAACTCCAAAAATTGCAGAAGGAATAAATGAATTAAATCAATTGATACCTAAAGCTAATTCAGGATTTGAAATTTTAGATAATTGGAGTAAAGCTGGTTACTTTCAGTACTGGCAATCAATCTTAGCTTCTAAAATTGTACGTAAAGCAGAAGGCACTCAAATAGAAAATAATAAAGAAATTTTAGAATTGACTATGAGATTGAAGCATGAATATATAGAGTGGGCGAATGATTGGATGACTCAAAAATCTGCTCAAATAAATGCCGGATTAATCTACGATTCAATTATTGATTACTTTGGAACACCATAAAAATCTTTAAATAAAAAATTAAAATGAGAAAAATATGCTCCTTCAAAATGCCGATTATGTTGTAATTCTTATCTATACAATTTTGGTTTCCGCTATTGGTTACTACGCTAAAAGTAAAGTAAAAAACATGGAAGATTATTTTGCGGGAGGAAAAAGTGTTCCATGGTGGATGGCTGCGATCTCGCATCACATGAGCGGTTATAGTGCATTCGCTTTCGTTGGGCACGCAACAGTAGCTTATATGAGTGGATTTTCGATATGGACATTTTTTGCTGTTCCTATATTCGTTGCAATGATTATCGGTGCTTATACATGGGCTCCTAAATGGGTGCGGCTTAATGTTATTACTCCCGTTGAATACTTAGAAGAACGATTCGATCTTAAGACAAGAAAACTATTTGCATGGAGCGGTATCGGTATTAAGTTTATTGATGAGGGCGTTAAGCTCTATTCGCTTTCTATTATTGTTCATGTTGTTTCCGGTTTTCCGCTTGAGTTTACAATTATAGCGTGCGGTTTAGTAACAATGCTATATATTATGTTTGGTGGTCTTTGGGCTACTATGCTCACAGATTTTATGCAATTCGTTGTTCAATTCGGTACTTCATTCGTTTTGGTATATTTGGTTCTTAATGCTGTAGGCGGATGGTCAAATATGTGGGATAATCTTCCAGCCGGTCATTCATCTCTCTTTAGTGATGCTATTTCTCCCGGGTTTATGATAGTTTATTTGTTTGTAATTATTCTTAGTTATAATGGCGGAACTTGGGGCTTAGCTCAGCGATTTTATTCCATCGGCAAACCTTCAGATGCTAAGAAAGCGGCTATACTCTCAGCTCTTTTATATCTCATTTATCCATTGGCAATCTATGTCCCTATCTGGTCTGCAAGATTAGTAATCGGTGAAATTGAAAATCCTGAACAAGCTTATGTATTGGTTGCCCAAAAATTCTTTAGTCAATTAACTCCGGGAATGATTGGACTTTTTGTTTCTTCAATTTTTGCTGCTACTATGTCGATGATTAGTGCTGATCTTAATTCCTTGTCGGCAGTTTTCACTAAAGATATTTATCAAAGATCTTTTAGTGCTAATGCCTCAGAAAATAAACTTGTGAAGATCGGGATGATCTCTACAATTGTTTTTGGATTATTAACTATTGTATCCGCATTGATCACAATTCATCTCGAAGGTGCATTCAATACTATGGTTGAATGGTATGCCGCAATACTCGGTCCGATATCGATTCCATTATTATTCGGAATGATATTTAGAAAGCCGACTTGGCGCGGTGCAATCTATTCTTGGGCAGCGGGTTTCTCTGCTTTCGTCTTTGTAAAATATGGTATCCCATTAATTACAGGATTTCCTACTACTTTCGAGTTTTATACCGGTGCTGAACTTATTGTATCATTTTCTGTTTTCTATTTTGAAGGTTTGATTAGCAAACAAACTAATGAAGAAGTTGAGAGAGTCGATAAATTATTTAAAAGAATTAGGCGTCAATAAGTATGAAATTAATTATAAATAATGGAAATGTCCTCCTTCCTCATGGATTGAGAAAAACTAATTTAGAAATAGAGGATGGAATTATAACTAATATTTCTAAGAAATTAATGAAAGATAATTCAGCTCAAATTATTGATGCAAAAGGGAAATATATTATTCCCGGATTTATTGATATTCATACAAATGGAATCGGTGGCTTTGATTTAACGAATGGATTGTATGATTATAAAAAGGAATCGTTTTCAGTAAGTAAAAAGAATTATTTGTTTGGTTTAGAAAATTCGATGAAAGAATATGCTAGACATGGAACTACTTTAGTTGGGTTTACATCCTTAGAAGCTCCAATCGAAAAAATTAAGAAGATTTTTAACTATATAGCAGAATTTAAAAGCAAATCAGAATCCAAACTAAAAGATATCTTCTATGGAATATATATAGAAGGTACTTTTATGAAAGAAGAAAGATATAAAGGGGCACATAATCCTAAATATTTCTTTAAGCCTTCGAAAAAACTATTCAGTGAATTACAAAAAGCCGCAGATGGGAATATTAAGATAGTTAATATTGTTCCTGAATGGGGCAAAGATGCGTTTAACTTAATTGAATATCTTAATAAGAATGACGTTCTAGTAGCCGCTGGGCATACTGGTGCTAATGGGAACGAATATTCCACTGCTATTAAGAAAGGATTAAAATTAGCAATTCATGTTTTAAATGGTCCCTCATCCTCTTCATTCAAACCATTTGATAATGGAGGTGCGTTGGAAACTATCTTGAAATCCCCAAATATCTATGCCGAAATTATTCCCGATGGTTATCATATTGATAAATCTTATGTCATGGATATGATTAGAAGAAAAGGAATTGATAAATGTATCGCAATTTCCGATAGCATGTTTGTTACTAATATGAAAAAAGTGAATGATTATAAGATGAATGGAGTAGTAGGAAAACTGAGTAAGAACGGAGAGTTTCTTTACATTGGCGATAATGGAAATTACAACGCTCTCTTCGGTAGTGTGCTAACGATGGATAAGGCTTTTGCAAACTTATTAACATGGTTCACTCAACCAATTGAAGGTATTTGGAATGAACTCCATAAACCAATGAGATTTGAATATGCATTAATTAATGCCTCAAAAATGTGTTCCATGAATCCTGCACATATTCTTGGACTAGAAAAGACCGGAACAATAAAGACAGGCTCGAACGCAGATATTTTGATAACAGATATTATTAAAAATAATAACAATTTCATACTGAAGATCAATAAAGTACTTCTAAAGGGTAATACAATATTTACAAATTAATTTTTAATAAAAAGAAAGATTTATAATGACCAAGAAAGTTTTTATTTATACAATAATATTATTTATAACAATAAGTTTTCAACAAAATCTTTTCGCTCAGAAAGGTAGAGCAATGTGGATTTGGAACAGTGCAAATCAAGTTAATAGTATGATAAATGACTATGGCACTTACCGTCAGGATTTATTTGATTTTTGCAAAGCACCGCATGGAAATCCTAATAATAAAATTACAACTTTATTTCTTAGCTGTAGTGCTTTTATATATAGCAATTATGATAATTTAGCTAATTTTATTTCAGAAGCGGCGGATAGCGGTATTACAATCGAATATCTCGATGGAGATGCAACGTGGGCAACTTATAACCAAAGATATGGATATGACAGAATAAAAAAAGTAATTGAATATAATACAAGCCGCACGATTGATAAAGAAAAAATTAAAGGTATCCATTTCGATGTAGAACCCTATCTACTTAAACCGGGGGGCAGTTATAAAGCTCCTTATTGGGATACTGATAGAATGACCGTATGGAATTCCTTCCTTGCTTTTAATGATACATGTCAAGCTATGGTCGATAATTCAAATTCTGACTTATATTTTGGAATTGCCATTCCAAGATGGTACGAAAGTCATGTCGGTATTGATGAATTAAAAAAATTACAAAAAATAGTAGATTACGTTGCTATAATGGATTATAATGAAAAAGCGAGCGTAATTATTAATGACGCTAAAAATGAAATTGACCATGCCAAAGAATTGAATAAGAAAGTATGGATAGGTGTAGAGACTAAAGAAATTTCACCTGAAACTGTTTCGTTTTATGAAGAGGGTGTTGTTTATATGGAAGAACAATTGGGTATTGTTAATGATTCTTATGGTAATGAAGATGTCTTTCTGGGTTTTGCCATTCATTCATACAAATATTATAGAGTATTACGGAATGACCCGGTGTCAGTAAAAAAAAATGAATTTCCGTTAAATTCAGATTTTGTATTAGAACAAAATTATCCTAATCCATTTAATCCTTCTACTATAATTAGCTTCTATTTAAGAAATTCAGGAACCGTATCAGTAAGTATTTATAATCTTCTTGGTGAAAGGGAAATCGAATTAATTAATGGCGAATTATCTTCAGGTTGGCATGAAGTCAATTTTATAAATGAAAATCTTTCCTCCGGAGTTTATTTCTACGAATTGAGAACTAGTAATTTTACCCAAAAGAAAAAAATGATAATCCTTAAATAGTTATCTTATAGGCTAGTATGAATATAATAGCAGGTAACAATATAAAACAGCGACTAGCATCAATCGATGCTTTTAGAGGCTTAACAATTGCGGGAATGATTATCGTTCTTAATCCCGGTAGTTGGAAATATGTATATCCTGCGTTTAAGCATGCGGATTGGCACGGATGGACTATTGCCGATCTTGTCTTCCCCTTTTTTCTATTCATAGTGGGTGTATCGATTACGTTCTCATTAAGCAAAATTAAAATTGATAATCTAGAAAAAAAAGAAGTTTACTTAAAAATAATAAAACGAAGTGTGATCTTATTTTTACTCGGAATATTTATCAATTCCTTTCCCGATTTTAATTTTCAACAATTTAGAATAATGGGAGTATTGCAGCGAATAGCTATCTGCTATTTAATTGTCTCCATACTTTTCTTAAATACGAAATATGAATCACAAGCAATAATTGCAGTTTCATTATTGTTTATTTATTGGGCGATTATGGAATGGGTCGCTGTTCCCGGTTATCCTCTAGGAAGTTACGGCAAAGGAGAAAATGCAGCTAATTATTTAGACCGTTTTATATTATCAGGCTATATGGGGTATTATGAAAAACTTGGCGAACCCGAAGGTTTCATTAGCACTTTACCATCACTTTCACTCACTCTTTTTGGTGTCCTTACCGGACATTTTATAAAATCTAAAAAAGAAATAAAAAAAAGTGCTTCAATGATGTTTGGTATTGGTGTATTGCTTTTCTTGCTTGGATTAGTTTGGGATAATTGGCTACCGATTAATAAAAATTTATGGACTAGTTCATTCACAGTTCTAACAGGCGGATTGGGATTGATTCTTTTTAGTATTTTCTATTATCTCATTGATGGTTTGAATTATCAAAAATTTGCAAAACCATTTGTCGTTCTCGGAATGAATGCTATTACCGTTTACGTGCTTTCGATTGTTACTGCTAAGATCATAAAATTATTGACATTCACATCTAATGGCACACTCTATCATGCACGCTCTTGGGCTTATGAAAATATCTTACTCGGAATATTTGGTCTTAATGGAGCTTCGCTTGCCTATGCAGTTTTATACTGCGCTATATGGTGTGGCATTATGTGGATATTGTATTCTAAAAAAATATTTATAAAAGTATAATAAAATTTTCAAAACTAAATTAGAAAGCAAATGAAAAAATTAGCTAATGTCTTGAAATCGTTAATAATATTAATACTAATTCCAATTTCTCTTTTTTCTCAAAAAGATGTCAATGAATTAAGTCTGATGCCTATGCCGGAAAATATTGAGCTAAACGCAGGTAAATTCGTACTTGATAAAAATTTTACAATAGTTCTTAATTCGAATGAAAAAAAATTATTCGATGCAGCATATAGGAGCATAAAAATAATTACTGATCGATCCGGTCTATTTTTATTGAATCAATTTCCCTTCACTACAAATGAAGTAAAAGGGAAAGGAATAATTATAAATGTCGGTGAAGATGTAAAACTTGAATTGGGTATTGATGAATCTTATCAATTAGTCATAAGCAATGATGAGATAAAAATAGATGCTCCGAATACATTTGGTGCAATGCATGGGCTTTCTACTTTAGTTCAATTACTAGATTCTGATGAAGATGGTTATTATTTCCCTTGTGTTAAAGTTAAAGATAAACCTCGTTTCGTATGGCGCGGATTGATGATCGATATATCGCGTCATTTTGAACCGATTGAAGTAATGAAAAGAAATATTGATGCTATGGCTGCAGTTAAGTTGAACGTTCTCCATTGGCATTTGACCGATGATCATGGATTTAGAATTGAAACTAAATCTTTACCAAAACTTCATGAACTCGGTTCCGATGGTTTATATTATACTCATGAACAGATTAAAGATGTAGTCAATTATGCTTATGAAAGAGGAATTAGAGTTGTCCCTGAATTTGATTTACCCGGACATGCAACCGCTTGGTTAGTAGGTTATCCAGAATTGGCAAGTGCTCCCGGTCCTTATGAAATCGAGAGATTATGGGGAATATTTAACCCAACTTTTGATCCCACCAACGAGGATGTATATAAATTTTTTGAAACATTCTTTAAAGAAATGACTGAATTATTCCCAGATAGATATTGGCATTTAGGTGGAGATGAAAATAATGGAAAACAGTGGAATGCTAATCCTAAGATACAAGAATTTATGAAAGCAAATAGCCTTAAGGATAATCATGCTCTTCAAAATTATTTTAATGTTCGACTTGATAAAATTCTTAAGAAATTAAATAAAACTATGGTTGGCTGGTACACAGACGAAATGCCGGATCTCGAAAAAGATTATATAGTTCAAGCATGGAAGGGAAGAACTACACTTTATGAGACTGCTAAGAAAGGTTATAGAAGCTTACTATCTCACGGATTTTATATCGATCTAGTTCAATCAACAGAATACCATTATAAAAATGACCCGATTCCCCCCGATTCAATTTTATCCGATGAAGTAAAAGAAAGAATACTTGGAGGCGAAGCCACTATGTGGGCTGAATTTGCTGGTCCGGAAACTATAGATTCAAGAATATGGCCAAGAACCGCTGCAATAGCCGAAAGACTATGGTCTCCCGGCTCGGTTAATGATCTAAATAATATGTTTCTCCGTCTCGATCAAGTAAGCCTGCAATTAGAAACTTATGGACTTACTCATATTAAAAATTATGATATGATGCTAAGAAGAATTGCAAATAATTATGATATTGAAGTGCTTAAAAATTTTGTAAATGCAGTAAAACCTTTATATACTTACTCTCGTGATCGCCCGCATATATTTAAATCATACTATCCGCTAACACGTATAGTAGATGCTGCTTTGCCTGATCCAAGAAGCGGACGCTTATTTAATAACTCTGTGGATGAACTTTTAGCAAATGAAACGATTGATAACGATAATTACGAAAAAGTAAAATCATGTTTAAAAATATGGAAAGATAATCATAAACGGCTTTTACCTCTTATAAATTCAAAACCTATTTTGAAGGAGGTGGCTCCACTTTCAGAGGACTTATCAAAAGTCTCTGCGATTGGATTAGAATCATTAGAATTAATAAAAGAGAATAAAAAAGCGGATTCGGTTTGGATTGCTGCAAGTAATGAAATAATTAAAGCCGCTGCCGTTCCAAAAGGAGAAATAGAATTAGCTATTCTGAGCTCAATTCAAAAATTAGTAGCAAAAGTAAATAAATAAAATTTATTTAATTAATTATAAGAAAAATCTATGGCACATTTAGAATTACTCGATTTTGTGATTGTTATTATTTTCTTCTTAATCATTTTTTCTATCGCCGCTTATTACTCTAAGAAAGCCGGCAAGGGAACAGATGAGTTTTTCTTATCAGGCAGAAATATGCCTTGGTATATTGCAGGAACAGCAATGGTTGCAACAACGTTCGCTGCCGATACACCTTTGGCAGTAACTGAGCTAGTTGCTAAAAATGGAATTGCAGGGAACTGGCTTTGGTGGAATCTCGCAATCGGAGGAATGCTTACTGTTTTCTTCTTTGCTAAATTATGGCGAAGAGCAAATATAATGACAGATGTTGAATTTGTTGAACTTCGTTACTCCGGGAAGCCGGCTTCATTCTTGCGTGGTTTCCGTGCTTTATACCTCGGCCTTTTTATGAATGCAATTGTAATGGGCTGGGTTCATAAAGCTATGGAAAAAATATTTCATGTAACAATTCCCGAAATTGATCCTTTCTTATTAGTTACAATTACCGCAATAATTATCGCTATTTATTCATCAGCTTCCGGATTATTGGGGACTGCCAGAACAGATAGTTTTCAATTTGTTTTTGCGATGCTAGGTTGTATCATCTTAGCAGTGATAGTAGTGCAGTTACCTGAAATAGGGGGAATGGCTGCGCTTAAAGGAAAACTAGGTTCACAGATATTTGATTTCTTTCCAAAGATCGGTGATGTGAGCATAGATGGAATCACAGGAGGTGCTCTTGCAATATCGGTAGGTGCTTTTATAGCGCATGTAGGATTGCAATGGTGGTCTAGTTGGTATCCGGGAGCAGATCCGGGCGGTGGAGGTTATATAGCTCAAAGAATGATGTCTGCTAAAGATGAAAAACATAGTCTGTTTGCTACACTTTGGTTTACAATCGCGCATTATACATTGCGCCCTTGGCCTTGGATAATTGTTGCACTCGCTGCTTTGGTTCTTTTGCCCCGAGCCGAAAATGTCTCAACTATTCAAAGTGAAAATCCGCAAATGTATGAAGTGGTTGTTCAGGCATATAATAGTCAGGATGTTTTAAAATCTTCTAATCCTGTTTATAAAAGTGAAGAATTTAAATACATGTATGAAAAATATGAGAACACTGTTGATCCCGGTGTAATGTATCCAAAAATTATGATAAACTATTTACCCGGAGGGCTTTTAGGTCTTTTAATTGCGGTCTTCCTTGCAGCTTATATGTCCACTTTAGCCTCGCAATTAAATTGGGGCACTTCTTATATAATAAATGATTTCTATCGAAGGTTTGTAATTAAAGATGCTGATGAAAAACATTATGTCCTTATCTCAAGAATTGGCATTGTAGTAATGATTTTGTTTTCTTTAGTAGTTACTCGATTCTTCTTGACGACAATTTCAGGTGCGTGGGAATTTATTATTAATGCAAGTGCGGGAATGGGGGCTGTATTAATATTAAGATGGTACTGGTGGCGAATCAATGCGTGGTCTGAAATTTCTGCAATGGTAGCACCACTTATTATCTATCCAATTGCTAAATTTTATTTTGGTATGGAATCACCGATTACACTATATCCAATCGTCTTGGGTACTACTATCGTATGGTTAGTTGTAACATATATAACTGAACCTGTACCTGAAGCAAAATTAATCAAGTTTTATCGCTTAACATTTCCGGGAGGAATCGGTTGGAAAAAAATATCCGATAAAATTCCTGACCTTAATGTAAAAACAAATTTCGGCAGGCAGTTAGTTAATTGGCTACTAGGAATCGTAGTTGTCTATTCATTTTTATTTGGAATAGGACAAATTATATTCCTCGAATATTTTTATGGAATATTAATTTTAGCCGTTGGTCTTATTTCGGCGGCAGTTATTTATAAAAATCTAAAAAAGGAAAATCATGCTTAAGAAAATATTTATTATGCTCTTTTTGATAACGTCTATCATGGTAGCGCAACCTATTATTATTAATCCGGGCGATACTCTTACTATACAACCTATTGGTGATTCGATTACAAGAGGAACTGAAGGTGTAACTTATAGACAATATCTAAAAGATTTATTAAAGGGAATAAATGTTCCAATTGATTTTAAAGGACAATGTACTAACGCCGCTAATTCCGGCTCTATATGGGCAGACTATCCGGATCTATATGCCACCCTCGAAGGAGACATTGAACACGATGGATATGGGGGATTAAAAACTCATGAAATCACTGATATGAGATACAATACGAGAGGTTACCCCAAAAAAACTATTGAAGAATTAGTTACTGATGCGAGTGCACAAATAATTTTACTTATGGCAGGGACAAATGATATTATTGGTAATTATCAATTAAGTACATTCCCTGCACGCTATGATACGCTAATTACAAGGATATTAAGATCAGCTAATGGTCATCTAATTGTTACAACAATTCCACCAACACCGCTACCAATTACGAACGGGAAAATCCAAACTCTCAATGCCGATATCAAAAAAGTAGTTGATTCTCATATTGCAAAACAAGAGAATCTT
>CALDDL010000201.1 GCA_937936675.1 uncultured bacterium | reverse complement strand
ATGATAAATATTCTTAGATACATATTATCTCCTTTCACATTAATTTTTTGGATAATAGTAAAAGTCCGAAATTATCTATTTGATAAAGGGATATTTAATATTACAAAAGTGGATGCAAAGGTTTTATCTATTGGGAATATAACAGTCGGCGGAAGTGGTAAAACTCCAACCGTACTTTATGTTTCTTCTTTTTTAAAATCACATGGTTTTAAGGTCGGTGTATTAAGCCGCGGTTATCGAAGAGATTCAAAAGGATATAAATTAGTATCAGACGGCATAGAGATTAAAGTACCGGTGGATGTTTGCGGTGATGAAATTTATATGGCTGCCGATGAATTGAATATACCGGCGGCAGTTTCGGAAAGAAGGGTTGAAGGTGCAAAAAAATTTTTGAAAGATGTCAATCTGGATATTATTGTTCTTGATGATGCATTCCAACATCGTTGGATTCATAGAGATTTGGATATTGTCCTTTTAGACCAAAGATTTTTACTGAAAAAAAATAGCAGTGAAAAAGCTATGTTACCTTTGGGACATCTAAGAGAACCTTTTAGTTCATTAAGGCGTTCCGATATAATTATTATTAATAGAAAATTCTCGGATAAAATCGAGCTACCCTTTTGGATTAATAAATATTTGGATGATGATAAACTCTTCTTTGCTTCTTATGAAGCTGTCGGTTTATATGACTTAAAAACACATAAATTTTTTGATATCAATGAATTTCAGGGACAAAAAAGTTTAGTGGTATGTGGAATCGCAAAACCATATTCATTCTTTAATGTGCTAGAAAAAAATAAAATTGATTTTACGAATAAATTAATCTTCACAGACCATCAAGCTTATGCCGCAAAAGAAGTACAATTGATAAGGAAAAAGTTTTATGATACAAATGCTTTTTCGGTAGTTACAACTCATAAGGATGCGGTAAAGCTTACAAATTACGCAAAAGAATTGGATGATATCGATATCTATTATTTAAAGATTGCATTAAAAATTGAAAACAGAGAGAAGTTTGAAAATATTTTAATAAACAAAATGAACAACAAAACTAATTAATTGCTGGAGGTAATGAATGGCAAAAGCAAAAACACCTAAATACGTTTACTTTTTCGGCGGTAAGCGTGCTGATGGTAAAGCTGATATGAAAGCTTTATTAGGCGGTAAGGGTGCAAACTTAGCTGAAATGGTTAATATTGGTTTACCTGTCCCCGCAGGTTTTACCATCACAACAGAAGTGTGTACTTATTATTATGGTAATAATAAGAAATATCCTACTGAATTAAAGAAACAAGTACTAGATGCACTTGCAAAAGTGGAAAAAGAGATGGGTGCAAAATTCGGCGATGCAAAGAATCCTTTACTCGTTTCTGTAAGAAGCGGTGCTCGTGCTTCGATGCCCGGTATGATGGATACTATCCTTAATCTTGGATTAAACGATAAGACAGTCGAAGGATTAATTGAGAAAACTGGCAATGCTCGCTTTGCTTACGATTCATATAGAAGATTCGTTGCTATGTATGGCGATGTTGTTCTTGATCTTAAACCTGTTAATAAACTCGATCACGATCCTTTTGAAGTGCTCCTAGACAAAAAGAAAGCTGATAACAATGTTACTAAAGATACCGATCTCACAGCGGAAATGTTGAAAGAATTAGTAGCAGAGTTTAAAGCAGAAATCAAAAAAATTAAGGGTGTTGAATTCCCTGAAAATCCAATGGATCAATTATGGGGTGCAGTTGGTGCTGTATTCGGATCATGGATGAACGAAAGAGCAAACGTTTACAGAAGATTAAATTCAATTCCTGAAAGCTGGGGAACTGCGGTTAATATTCAGTCGATGGTATTTGGTAATATGGGCGAAGATTCAGGTACAGGCGTTGCATTCACAAGAGATGCTGCTTCAGGCGAAAATGTATTTTATGGTGAGTATTTATTTAATGCTCAGGGTGAAGACGTTGTAGCAGGTACAAGAACTCCACTTCCTATTTCCGATCTTAAAAAAGATAATTCAAAACTTTACAAAGAATTAGATAGCATTCGAAAAATCTTAGAGAAACACTATAAAGATATGATGGATGTTGAGTTCACAATTCAACAGGGTAAATTATGGATGCTTCAATGCCGTGTTGGTAAAAGAACCGGTTTTGCTGCCGTTAAAATTGCTGTTGATATGGTAAGAGAGAAATTAATTAGCAAAGAAGAAGCTTTACTAAGAATCGAACCAAATCAATTAAATCAATTACTAAGACCAATCTTCAATCTAAAACAGAAGAAACAAGCTATCGATGAAGGTAAATTATTAGCAAAAGGTTTAAATGCCGGTCCCGGTGCTGCATCAGGTAAAGTAGCTTTCTCGGCACAAGACGCTGAAGAAATGGCTGCAAAAGGCGATAAAGTAATTTTAGTAAGAATTGAAACTTCACCAGAAGATATTAAAGGAATGAACGCTTCAGAAGGTATTTTAACCGCAAGAGGCGGAATGACTTCACATGCTGCGTTAGTTGCTCGTCAAATGGGTAAAGTTTGCGTTGCTGGTTGCGGTTCATTAACAATCGATTACAATAAGCTTACAATGAAATCTGCATCTAGCGATATCGTTGTAAAAGAAGGCGATTATATTTCGATTGACGGCTCTACCGGAGAAGTATTCGCAGGTGAAATCGAAACAAGACCATCAGAAGTAATCCAAGTATTAATTACTAAAGAATTAGCTCCTAATAAATCAGATGTTTATAAAACTTACAAAGATTTAATGAGCTGGGCAGACCAAACAAGAACAATTGGTGTAAGAACAAACGCCGATCAACCTGATCAATCAGAAAATGCTATTTCATTTGGTGCTGAAGGTATCGGTCTTTGCCGTACAGAGCACATGTTCTTTGGTGGCGATAGAATTCTTCACGTACGTGAAATGATTCTATCCGAAACAGAGGAAGGAAGGAAAAAAGCTTTAGCAAAAATTCTTCCAAATCAGAGAGAAGATTTTGAAGGTATCTTCAAAGTGATGAAAGGTAAACCTGTAACTGTAAGAACATTGGATCCACCACTTCATGAATTCTTACCTCATACAGATAAAGAGATTGCAGAAGTTGCAAAAGAACTTGGCATTCCTTCTTCAAAAGTAAAAGAGAAAATTGAATCACTTCATGAATTTAATCCAATGCTTGGTTTCAGAGGCTGCCGTCTTGGTATCCAATACCCTGAAATTACAGAAATGCAGGCAAGAGCTATTTTTGAAGCCGCAGTAAACGTTAGCAAAAAAGGTATTAAAGTAAAACCTGAAATAATGATTCCTTTAGTAAGTACAGTAGCGGAATTAAAACTTCAGGCAAAAATTGTTAGAGATACAGCAAGTGCTGTCTTTAAAGAGAACAAGAAAAAAGTTGATTACCTTGTTGGAACAATGATTGAATTACCTAGAGCTTGCGTAACCGCAGATGAAATTGCGACAGTAGCAGAATTCTTTAGCTTTGGTACAAATGATTTAACACAAACCACATTTGGTCTTTCAAGAGATGACGCAGGTAAATTCTTACCTAAGTACGTTGAAAAAGATATCTTAGAAAAAGATCCATTTGAAAGCTTAGATCAATCAGGAGTAGGTAAACTTGTAGAAATGGGTGTTAAACTTGGTCGTTCGACAAGTGAAAACCTTAAGATTGGTATTTGCGGTGAACATGGCGGAGATCCGGATTCAGTAGAATTCTGTCATAAAGTAGGAATGAATTATGTAAGTTGCTCACCATTCAGAGTGCCGATTGCAAGATTGGCAGCAGCTAGAGCAGCATTGATTTATAAACCTTCAGCACCTGCAAAAAAGACAGTTAAAAAAGCAGCAAAAAAAGGTAAAAAATAAGTTATATGCGGGGAGGGATTTTCCTTCCCCGATTTTTTTAACTCAAGAGAATATAGGTGTATAATGTTAGAAGAAAAAATGAAACTGTCAGATTTTAAGTATAATCTCCCAAAAACTTCCATACCTAAATTTCCGGTTGAACCACGTGACTCGGCAAAACTTTTAGTTCTTGATAGAAATACAGGCGAAATCGAACATAAACTATTTTCTGATATCGCAGATTATATGGATAAGGGAGATGTTATTGCAGTTAATCAAACTAAGGTTATGCAGGCACGTCTTTATGGCAAGAAAGAAAGAACTAATGCCAAGATAGAAGTTTTTGTTTTAAGAGAATTAAATAAAGAAGAAAAAATTTGGGATGTAATTGTTGACCCGGCAAGAAAAGTAAGAATCGGTAATAGAATTTATTTTAATGATAATCTATGGTGTGAAGTAATCGATAATACAACATCTCGCGGGAGAACCGTAAGATTCAATGAAGACGCCGGTGATATCTTTAAAGCAATAGAAAAAATAGGACTTACTCCCCTGCCGCCATATATAAAGCGGGATGCAGTACCCGAGGATAGAGATTCATACCAAACAATATTTGCTGAAGTAGATGGTTCGGTGGCTGCACCAACTGCCGGTTTACATTTTACTCCATCATTAGTAAAAAAGATTACTAAAAAAGGGATTAAAATTGTACCTGTTATTCTACATATTGGTTTAGGAACTTTCAGACCGGTAGAAGTGGAAGACTTAACAAAGCATAGAATGGATTCAGAGTATTTTGAAATTCCTGATGATACAGCAAAAACAATTAATAAAGCTTTAGAAGACAAGAAAAAAGTATTTGTGGTTGGTACTAGTTCCACTCGTGCACTTGAAAGCAGCGTTACTGCAGAAGGATTCGTAAAAAGCAATTTCGGATGGACAGATAAATTTATTTTCCCTCCTTATGATTTCAAAATTGCTAGAAGACTCATTACAAATTTTCACGCTCCCGAATCAACTTTAATGATGCTTGCAGCAGCATTCGGTGGTTATGATAATCTTATGAAAGCTTATAAAAAAGCATTAAAAGAAGGATATAGATTCTTAAGTTATGGCGATGCCATGCTTATTAAATAATATGAAAATTACTGTTATTATACCTTCAGGCGGATTAGGGAAGCGGATTAATACTCCGCTCCCAAAGCAATATCTTAAAATCTACGGCAAGGAAATTATTGCCTATACTCTTATTACATTTCAAAAAATAAAAGAGATTAATGAAATTGTAATAGCAGCAGACCCTTTCTATTTTAAGCTTCTCCAAAAGATCATAAAAAAATATGATTTATCTAAAGTATCTTTTTTAGTCGAAGGAGGTTCGGAAAGGCAATACTCGGTAGAGAACGCAGTTAAATTAATCAATCCATCTTCCGATAATATAGTATTGGTTCATGACGCTGTCAGACCGTTAGTATCTCCAAAGATTATAAAAGATGCTATTAATGCTTCAATTGAACATGGCAATGCCGTTGTTGCAATTAAAGCTAAAGATACACTTTTAAAAGGTACTGATTTCGTTTCTAAATATTTAGACAGGAAAGAAACTTTCTATGTTCAGACACCACAAGTCTTTAATGGAACTGACATTCAGAAAGCGTTTTATAAAGCTAATAAAGATAATTTTCTCGGTACTGATGAATCGATGTTAGTAAAAAGATGCGGGAAAAAAATATTTATTGTTGAAGGCTCTTCGCTTAATTTTAAGATTACGAGTAAGGACGACCTTTTATTATTTAAGAAATTAGTCAAACCAAAATAGTGCAATAATATTCCATTGTATTATAGATTAAATTTCTATAAATTAGTTAGAATATATAACTTATATAGTATAAAAATATGCTCAATTTATTAGTAGTAATTATTCTTGCATACTTAGCCGGATCAATCCCGACAAGTATTATAGTTAGCAAATTAGTCAGAGGAATTGATATACGTGATTTCGGCAGTGGTAACGCTGGCGGAACCAATGTATTCAGAGTAATGGGCTGGAAATATGGCGTTCTAGTAATTATACTTGATGCGCTCAAAGGTGCATTAGCAGTAATTATTATTGCCCGCCTATATTTAGACAATTTTCCTTTTGCAAATGTTACACCTTTTGATGATTTTACTTTAGTTCAAATCTTTTGTGGAATTGCAGCAGTAGTTGGACATATATGGACGGTTTTTGCCGGATTCAAAGGCGGGAAAGGTATTGCAACTGCTCTTGGTTTTTTAATTACAATAATTACTGTCGATATGCTTTTAGCATTAGCAGTTTTCTTTGTAGTAGTGTATCTTTCCAAATATATCTCATTAGGTTCAATATCCGCTGCCATCTCTGTTCCTTTAATTTTGGTAATTAGAGAAAATATATTTCACGCTCAAATAAGCGGTTATCATACAATTCTTCCTTTTTCTATAATAACAGTTCTCCTCGTCGTATATACTCATAGAGCAAATATTGATAGACTAATAAAAGGAAGTGAAAGAAAAATTTCTTTATCAAAAAAGAAAAATTAAATGAGAATTTCTGTATTAGGAGCCGGTGGCTGGGGAACTACTCTAGCCATTCTTCTTCATAATAACGGGCATAACGTAGATATTTGGGAATATAAAAGAAGTTATGCAAAATCCATGCACAAGGCACGGGAGAATAAATTATACCTTCCCGGAGTCTTCATACCTAAAGAAATAAATATTACACACGATTTAGAAGAAGCAACCCACAATAAACATATAATAGTAATTGCAGTTCCCACACAATTTATTCGTTCGGTCATGCATGACCTTCGTAAATATGATTTTAAGAATACTACATTCATAAGTGTATCGAAAGGGATTGAAAAACATACGCTGATGACAGTGTCTAATATTATTAAAGATGAACTTTCCGGTATATCGAGTTCTAATATTGGGGTTCTCTCGGGTCCAAGTCATGCTGAAGAGGTAAGTAAAAAAATCCCGACTGCCGTAGTATCCGCTTCAGAGGATTTGGAAACTGCGAAAATGATTCAGGCAGCTTTTATGAATTCTTATTTCAGAGTATATCATTCAGATGATATTCTAGGAGTAGAGTATGGCGGTGCATTAAAGAACGTAATAGCTATCGGTGCGGGAATAGTAGATGGTGCTGGGTTTGGAGATAATACCAAAGCAGCTATTATGACACGCGGAATTGCTGAGATTTCTCGTCTCGGTATTTCTCTCGGTGCTAGACCGGAGACTTTTTCCGGACTTTCAGGCATGGGAGATCTTATTGTTACTTGCATGAGCAAGCATAGCCGGAATAGATTTGTCGGCGAACAGATAGGCAAAGGCAAAAAACTAAAACAAGTTATTGAAAGTATGAATATGGTTGCCGAGGGAGTTGAAACATGTAAATCGGTTTATGAACTCACCACTGAACATAAAATTCTTGCTCCCATTTGCCATGGAGTCTATGAAATACTTTTTGAAGAAAAAGACCCAATCAAATCGACCTATGAATTAATGACTCGAGACATGAAGTCAGAGCATTAAAATGGTTTCAGAATTAGATAAATCAGTTCAATATCTCAAATCCATTGGTCAAAGGCGCGCTGAATCTTTTTCTAAAATCGGAATTAATACAGTAAAAGACCTCTTATTTTATTTTCCTTCAAAATATCTCGACCGCACTAATATACTTAACTCAGTAAAGGTTTATGACTTCATCTTGGGTGGATACACGGGTGAAGTTACAATTATAGGAGAAGTTTACGATAAGGAAGTAAAACGCTTCGGTAAAAAAACAATCCTTACGATAATATTCAAAGATAGTACAGGTTTCTTTGAAGCTACATGGTTTCAAGCTGTTTCCTATTTTAAGGATATGTTTAAGGAAGGCGAAACTTATGCAATATCAGGCAAACCCCAGATAAATAAATTTCATAAACTACAATTTATACACCCCGATTTTGATCGTTTAGGTAAATCCGAGTCCGATGATTTCTTACATACCGGAAAAATTATTCCTTTTTATAGAATACCGAGTGAGCTTCGGAAAACAAGTTTCGGGGATTTCTCAATACGCAAATTAATTCATTCAGTTGTAGAAAATTATGCCGATCTAATTACTGAATCTCTTCCCGATTTTATAATTAATGAGCAAAAATTATTATCCCTTAGAGAGACAGTTAAAAACTCACATTTTCCTTTAAGCAATGAAATCTTGGAAGAAGCGAGACGCAGATTGAAGTTTGAAGAGATGTTTTATTTTGAATGCCTAGTCGCAATCAGAAAAAGGATTCATGAAAGTATAGTCAAGGATTCTACAACAAAATTAGATACTAATTATGCGAATGATTTCGTTAAGTCACTACCTTTCAAACTTACAAACGATCAGAAGAAATCATTAAACGAGATAAAAGATGATTTGGAGAGTACTAAACCGATGAATCGATTACTTCAAGGAGACGTTGGTAGCGGTAAAACAATCGTTTCTCTAATAACTATTCTAATGATGTGCAAAAGTGGCTTCCAATGCGCTCTAATGGCTCCTACGGAGATTTTGGCAGACCAACACTTTAGAGTTATCTCTAAGCTTCTTGATGGATTAGGATTACAAATTGATCTTCTTCTCGGCGGACAATTATCTAAAAAAAGAAAAGCAATTTTAGATTCTATTAAAACCGGAAAAACAAATATTGTAATCGGAACTCATGCACTCATTGAAGGGAATGTCGAGTTTGGAAATCTTGGATTAATTGTAATAGATGAGCAACATCGCTTCGGGGTTTTGCAAAGAGGAACGCTAATTAAAAAAGGAACAATTCCGAACGTTTTAATTATGACCGCCACCCCGATCCCAAGAACACTTACGATGACAATTTATGGAGACCTAGACGTATCTATTATTAAGGAGATGCCCCAGAATAGAAAACCGATTAAGACAGCTCTTAGAGGCGAAAGCAAATTGCCTGATATCTATAAATTCGTCATAAAAATGAAAGAAGAAGGCTATCAATCTTTTATTGTCTATCCATTGGTAGAAGAATCAGAAAAGCTAACTCTAAAAGCAGCAGAGACTTATTACATTTCACTTAAAGAAGAATATTTGGCAGGTCTTTCCATAGGACTAGTTCATGGAAGAATGAATTGGAAGGAGAAAGAATCCGTAATGTTTGATTTCCTAAATAAGAAATTTGACGTTTTGGTTTCTACAACTGTGATTGAAGTCGGTATTGATATTCCGGATGCTAATATTATCATAATTAATGACGCTCATAGATTTGGTTTATCACAATTACATCAACTTAGAGGAAGAGTTGGCAGAAGCGGAAAGCAAGGTTATTGTATCTTAGTTACAGAAGATTCACTTGCTAATTCGGGATTTGCTTCTAATTTTGATCTCAATTATTTATCCGAAAGAGAAATAGAAAAATACAAAACATTCATCCGCCTCCATTCTATGGTTCAACATACTAGCGGTTTCAAACTTTCAGAAATAGATTTAAAACTAAGAGGACCGGGAGATATTTTTAGCACTCAACAAAGCGGGCTTCCTAACCTTCAATATACTGATGTAACCACTGATATAGAGCTTATAGAAGCGGCTAAAAGCCATGCCTTTAAAATAATTTCTGACGATCCTTCGCTTAGAAAAAAAGAAAATTCTCTCATCAAAAACACTCTGAAAAAAAATTACTCCCAACATTTAGTGATAAGTAGCATCGCTTAAAAAAAAGATTTAACATTTTTATTAAGTAGAGTTGCATATAAATTTTAAATCATTATATTGGTGGAAAATTTTTTAAAATTTTTTTTAGGAATTTATATTAATTCATATTTACCAAATAAAAAATTTAAAGTAGCACTCACTTATAATCTCAAACCCGAAGAAAAAGAAAACTTCGTAACGGATAACTTTCCCCAAAATTCAACCGACCAAAAATTTGATGATAAATATGCCGAGTGGGATACATTAGAGACTATAAATGCAGTCAAGAATGCATTGGAAATCTATCATGATGTAATTATGATTGAAGCGGATATCGATGCGTATAATAAATTTAGAACTGAGCAGCCTGATATAGTATTTAATATTGCCGAAGGAGTAAATGGAATAAGTAGAGAAGCACAAATACCTGCTATGCTTGATCTTCTTTCAATCCCCTATTCCGGTTCTAATCCTCTTACTTTATCAATTTGTCTCGATAAAGCAAGAACAAAAGAAATTTTATCCTACCACAATATTCCTACTTCAAAATTCATTAAAGCAAAATCTTTAGATGATATTCAGAATTTCGATTTGAAATTTCCTATAATCTTAAAACCATTAGGCGAAGGATCAAGCAAAGGAATTTTTAATTCATCATTTATTTCGGAATATAATGAATTGAAAGATCGATTGAGTGAAATGCTTTTACTTTATCAGCAGCCGTTTATTATTGAAGAATATCTACCCGGAAGAGAATTTACAGTTGCTGTACTCGGCAATGACGAGGAAATAAAAATTTTACCGATAGTAGAAATTAATTTTTCCGAACTACCCGAAGGAATTGTCCCTATCTATTCTTATGAAGCAAAATGGGTTCTCGATACTAAAGCAAACCCTTTGGATATTTTCACTTGCCCCGCAGATTTAGATAAGGATACAGAAAAAAGAATTAATGAAATTGTTAGAAAGACATACAAAGTTCTTGAATGTAGAGATTGGAGCAGAATTGACGTTAGACTCGATTCCAAAGGGATTCCCAATATTATAGAAGTGAATCCTTTACCGGGAATATTACCTGAAGTAGATGATAATTCCTGTTTCCCAAAAGCTGCACGTGCCGCTGGATATAATTATGATGAAATGATTAATTCTGTACTATTCGCAGCGGCGAAAAGAAATAAACTTTTATGAAACTCAATTTTCGTGTTCTTATTTGTTATAATGAGCCATTTACTTTTTACCAAAACTATCTGGGTAAAGAGCTTGATGCAGGTTCAGAGATTCTAGATCTCTCGGAAAGGAATTTTATTTCTCAGCTTAATTCTACTATAAAACTCCTTTCAAAAAGATTTAAGTACGTTTATTCACTTGCTATCGGTAGAGATTTATTAAAAAGTATTACCGATATCAAGGAATTAAAACCTGATTTTATAATAAATTTTGTTGAAACGATTGAAGGGAAGTCAAATTTTGAAAGCTACTTCG
>CALDDL010000200.1 GCA_937936675.1 uncultured bacterium | reverse complement strand
TTTATAAATTCTATCAATTTCTCTTCCGAATATAATTGGCGTGTATTATTCATTGCTTCAGTGAAGCCATCGGTATAAAGCACTACAAAATCATCTTTCTTAATCGAGATAGTTTCTTCATTAAGTGTGCTCGAAAATTTAGTCCCTTCTTCCAATCCGAGTGCGATGCCGCGGCTCATTAATAATTTAGTTTCTCCATTTTCTGAACTGCAAAGTATTCCCGGATTGTGTCCGGCACGCGAATAGAGAATTTCATTGTTTCTATAGTCCAATATTGCATAAAACATACTTACAAAGGAATTTTTTTCAATCGTTTTATATAATAATCGATTGACTTTACTAAGTACTACGCGAGGCGAGACATTCTCTTCGGCATGTGCCTGAAGAATGCCCTTAGTGAGCGTCATATAAATTGCAGCTCCTACTCCTTTACCCGAAACATCTCCGATTGCAATTCCAAGCTTATCATTACTTAGTTTAACGAAATCAAAATAATCGCCTCCCGCTTCAACTGCCGGAATGCTGCAAGCAGAAAATTCATATCCTTGAATATGCGGCTCTTCTTTTGGTAATAGACTCAATTGCACCTTTGCGGCAATTTCCATCTCTTTTTTCAATCGCTCTCGTTCCGAGATTCTTTGAATATGTGCAGGGACTCCATAATTTTCAAATGCAAATTCTTCTTTCCTGAATCGACTTACTACATATACCACAGGTACCGCTAATATTACAACGCTTATTGCATAAAAATTATAATTATAAAATGGATCGGCAGAAGCAGCCAATAAGAATGCACGTGTTATTATATAAACATAAAAATTCATTCCGGCTACAGTGAGCAGATCATAACGTAAATATATATATGCCGTAAAGCATCCCAATAAAAAGTTCATTAATAAGTCCACAGCAAATACATTTACCGAGGGCGGTGTCTCGGCTACTGCTTGACTTAGCATCATCACCGCACCGGTAAGGACTATTGATACCCATTTTTTTTGCCACCTCGGATAAGTTATATTAACCGTAAAAAAAGTTACTACCACACTAGCCAAAATAGTATTTGAAAATGCTCCGAGTATTACTTCTATAACCGGTAAATATGAACCATAAATCGATAATAAATTGATCGGAGTTATAAATAATTGAGCATCTTTTTGATTCAGTACTACACTTGCAAAAAGATATAAAAGACTTAGACCCGATCCGAGTATCATTCCTTTGAAAAGCGATTCTCCGGCTCCGAGAGTTAAAAATTTCCCTTTTGTAAATGCGTCAATACTGCTTAATTTTTCTTTCCAAAGTGTCCTTGCAAATGACTCGCCAACCGACCAACTCGAAAATATAAGTAGCCCAAGAAAGAAGTAAAGTAGCACACCATTTAGAATTACCGCGATGATCTTAGTTGTAATAAAATTAAGTGTTCCTATCGTGAATCCTTGACCGAGTGCGGGCCAATAATTTATTAATACAATTAAAGATGTAAATATGAATATCAAGAAGAGTGTAGTTCCGAGATTTAACCATACTTCACCTTGATGATATTTTTTTATAAAGATGAAGAAGGCTTTAATCATCCAAAAAAATATGAATAATATTGAAGCAGTAACGAAAACTATTTGACCAGTTTCAAAATAATTTCTATATGTATCCGGTACTCTTAAGTTATTTTGAAAGCTCCCCGGTTTATCACCTTGAACTACGGCTGTTATTTCATTAACAGAATTAAGTGAAGGTATCTTCTTCTCCCAAGTAAATTTATGGTCTATTCTGTTTACATATTTTTCTTCTTTAGTCTCAACAAGCGAATATTCTTCTAAGTTTATTTTAAAATAGGAGAGTGAAAAAGCTTTTATTGTTTTCTCAGCTTCCTCGGAACTAACTGAAGCCATTTTTACTGTATCAGATAAGTTATATTCAAAAGAAGTTATCTTCCCGTTTTGATTTACTTTAATTATGTATGTATTCTGCGGTATATTTCTATCAAGATTTTTATGAAATATTATTTCCCAGCCATAAAAAGCCCAGTCTTTGGTTTTTAGTACTTTCTTATAATCTTCATTCCCAAGTTTTTTTATAAGATATTTATTTTCGATAGGTGAATTTTGAAGAAATCCTTCGATAGAATAATCTTTGATATCTATTTTTTGTTCAGATAGGAAATCTTTAGCAAGCTCAATGGCTTCGCCTCTTGTTTCCTTTAATTCAAAGCTATTAAAAGGAGCTAAGGGATATAGAACTATTATGAGAACTAGTATAATTATTCCCGAAATTATCCAATATTTATTCTGAATCGATTTTATATCCATATATGCTATTCTCCTTAACTTTTAGACGTTTCTATACACTCAAATGTTAGATTGCCTATGCAATTTTACCCATTTTATAATAAAATTAGCAAACCAATTTTTTCTTAATTTGCTTATATTGAATATTCGATTAAAAAATAAAGACAGAAAACTATGAAAGAACCGATAGTAGATCTTAATTTAGCATTAGAACATGGATTAACTGAAGAAGAATATAATTCAATTTGTTTGATACTGGGAAGAGTACCCCGATTCACAGAACTAGGAATTTTCAGTGTTATGTGGAGTGAGCATTGCAGTTATAAAAATTCTATCGCATTGCTTAAAACATTACCTCGAAAAGGTGGAAGATTATTAGTGGATGCAGGGGAGGAAAATGCCGGTTTGATTGATATCGGCGATGGATTAGCAGTCGCATTCAAAATCGAAAGTCATAATCATCCTTCGGCTGTGGAGCCATATCAAGGGGCAGCTACGGGTGTAGGTGGAATCCAGCGAGATATTTTTACTATGGGCGCACGTCCCATTGCATCACTTAATTCTCTTAGGTTCGGCAATCTCGAAGATGCACGTACACGATATCTTTTTGAATATGTAGTAAAAGGGATCGGAGACTACGGAAATTGTTTTGGTGTCCCAACTGTAGCAGGTGAAGTTTATTTTGATGAATGTTATAAGGGAAATCCATTAGTAAATGCTATGTCAATAGGAATTGTAGAGCATAGTAAAGTGGCATCAGCTACTGCTAAAGGGGTAGGGAATCCCGTTATGATCGTAGGTTCTTCAACGGGTAAAGATGGTATTCATGGAGCCACTTTCGCATCAGAAGAGATCTCAGAAAAATCGGAATCAAAACGTCCATCGGTTCAGGCAGGCGATCCATTCACCGAAAAATTGCTCCTAGAAGCTACTCTTGAAATTATTAAAGAAGATTTAATAATTGGTATTCAAGATATGGGTGCTGCGGGTATTGCATGTTCTACCTCGGAGATGAGTGCTAAAGGTGAATCAGGTATGAAGATTGACTTAACAAAAGTGCCTCTACGCGAAAAAGATATGTCCGCTTATGAAATAATGCTCTCCGAAAGTCAAGAAAGAATGCTTGTAGTAGTGAAAAAAGGGAATGAAGAGAGAGTAAAAGCTATTTTCGATAAATGGGATTTGAATTGCGAAATTATTGGTGAAGTAACCGATACAGGAATTATTGAACTTAATTATCATGGTGAAGTAAAATCTGAAATTCCCGCTTTTGATTTAGTTTTAGGCGGTGGAGCACCGGTTTATATTCGCGAGACTAAAGAACCTGAATATATAAAAGAAAAAGCTGCTTTCGATCTTAGCTCACTTTCCGAACCGGATTGTATTAGTGATACATTCTTGAAAATCTTTGCTTCTCCTAATATAGCTTCAAAAAAATGGGTCTTTAGGCAGTATGACCAATCGGTTAGGACAAATACTATTACAGGACCCGGTCCATCTGATGCGGCAGTTGTATTGGTAAAAGGTACGAATAAAGCAATAGCAGCAAAGACCGATTGCAACGGTAGATTTGTTTATCTTGATCCAAAAAATGGTACTAAAATAGCAGTGGCAGAATCAGCTCGCAACATAGTATGTGCAGGAGCCACTCCACTTGGTGTAACAAATTGTCTAAATTTTGGTAATCCTTATAAACCCGAAATATATTGGACTTTCAAAGAAGCAATTAATGGAATGGGTGATGCATGCAGATTTTTTAATACACCAGTTACAGGCGGCAATGTAAGTTTTTATAACGAAAGTCCCGATGCAGCGGTTTTTCCTACTCCAGTTATCGGAATGGTGGGAATAATTGAAGATTATAATAATGTGGTTACTTCCGTTTTCAAAAATGAAGATGATCTTATTTATGTTCTTGGAGAAGACTATGAAGAGATCGGAGGAAGCGAATTTCTAAAAGTAATTCACAATTTAGTAACCGGTGCAATTCCCAAAATTGATCTTCAAACCGAGAAAGATCTTCATACATTATTGCTCAATCTAATCGATAAGAAATTTATAAAATCTGCGCATGATGTTTCTGAAGGGGGAATTATTTCTGCTATTGCCGAATCTTGCATAATGAATGAAAACAATCAATTTGGTGCACATGTTCATATTCCTGTAAAAACAAGAGAAGACCTTTCATTCTTTTCTGAATCTCAATCTCGGATAGTTATTTCAATTTCTCCTGAAGATAAAGAGGATGTCGAGAATATTCTCTCAAAAGGCTTTACTCCTTATCATTTCCTTGGTAAAGTTGTCAAAGATGAATTGAAAATTAATGATCAATATAAGTTTGATGTGAAAGCACTTTCTAAAGTATATTTTAATTCAATATCGGACAAGATGAATGTCAAAATTCGATAGATTAAGATTGGTTTTAAAAATAATGCCCGCTAATTATTTTAGGTCAATTAGCGATTTCTATTGTCATTATATTAAGGGGCTTTTCCAAAGAATCGAGGAGCATCATATTATTGTCTATGGCGGAGGAATGGCTTTTTCACTTCTTCTTAGTCTGGTACCTTTTATTCTAACTATATTTTTTATTCTTAGCCAGTATCTTGAAAGTGGTATTATTCAAATGCTCATTAGTGGAATTATCGATTCAACAATACCATATCCTGATTTTGCAGAATACTCTAAGGAAGCGATTTTTAAAAGACTTCCCGAAGTAACAGAATATAGAACCTTCGCCGGTATCATTGGTATCGGTGGTCTCGTATTCACTTCTACTTGGCTTTTTAGTAATATGAGAATAATCCTTAATAAAATCTTCCATACCGTAAAAAGAAAAAGTGCTATAGTAGGATTGCTTCGTGATATCGGGATGGTGGGAGTTTTGATTGTTTTTATCACTGTATCAACTTTCATACTCCCTGCATTCAATATTATAGTATATGCCGCGGATAAAATTGAGTACCTTAATATTTTGCGAGTAAGCGAAGTGCTCGATTATTTAATTTGGGGGATCGGTTTGCTCGTTACCTTTATACTTTTCTTTTTGTTATTTTATCTTATCCCTTATGAAGCATTAGGTAAAAGAGTGCCTGCAATATCAGCATTTTGGACTACAATAATGTGGGAGGCTGCCCGTCTAGGATTCGGTTATTATATTTCCATTTTCCTGAATACAAATCGTTTTTATGGGGCATTTATTTTGGTTATTGGTATTCTTTTTTGGGTTTTTTATTCCTCCTGTTTGTTTATTATTGGAGCAGAAATCGGTCAGCTTTTCCGTGAAAAACATCCACGTATTTTAAAATAATTTTTTTAATTTCAATAAAATTTCGGGTAATAAAATGAATAAACGTACTCTTATCTTTTTTACAATTATACTTTCTCTTTCATTTACACAATGTACAAAATCACAGGAATCAATCGATGTAAAGAAAAAAGTGAATACTGAAAATCTTAAGAAATATGAATTTAAGAATCAGGACTTAGTCGAATTTGATAAATCAAAATCAATAAAAATTAAAAAACGCACTAAATACGCCGCTTTTTATACTTCCATGGGGACTATTCCTGAATATAAAACTCTAACCGAAGAAGTTTTCTTTAATAAAAAAGGAGAAAGATCTCAAGTAATTAGATATAAATCTACTGGGTCAGTCGATCTTATTTACACATTTGAATATGATAATAAAAGCAATTTAATTCATAGTCTTACGATGAATGGTGATGACATTAAAATGGCAGAAGTTTTTATAAAATATAACAAAGCAGGAAAGGAGATTGAAAAAAAGATCTACGACAAGGAAAAAGGAGGATGGAGCAATATCCAATATTTTTATGATAAAAATGGCAATCTCGTTGAAACAAAATCTTTTACTGAAATGGGTGTTCTTTTTGCAGATGAGAAGAATGAATATATAAATAACGTTATTGTCAGAAAAGTAATATTTGATGATAAGGGTGTTCAGAAACAGGAATCAACATTTGAATATCTTCAAGAAGGAAAAGGATATATAGAAACAGCTGTAAATGCGCAAGGGCAGATGCGTATTGAGAATACTTTTGATGAAAAAGGGAATCCGATTAAAATCGAAAATAATATGACTAAGAGATTTATGGAATATGATGACAATGGAAATTTAGTTCAAGATGAATTGTTTCTTCAGGATGGTTCACGCCAGTTCAAAGTTCGCTTTAATTATCTTCCGAATGGGCTGCAAAATGAGCAAGTCCGCTATACCGGCGAAGACAAACCGGCATTCTACACGGTGTATGAATATGAGTATTATAAATAGATATTAATTATGTAAATATTTAGAGAAATTTCTTTCTTTTTCATAAATGATAAATTAATATAGTCTCAAAATAGGTAGAGATTTTATCATTTATTTTTATTAAGTTACTTCTATCTTACTAAATGGGTCGAGGGCAGCAATGAAAAAATATTTGTTATTTATTTTTCTCTCTGCAATCTTTATTTCATGCGGGAGAAAAGATGATTCTAATCCCGTAATACCGACTCCTCCATCAGATGTTCTTAATGTACATAACCCAAAGTTTGGAGATTATTATCACCCGGGTGATGAAGTAGCCATCAAATGGTCTTTCCCCGAAAGAATCGGTTCAGTTAATATTTTATTATATCGTAAAACAGAATTAAAAACTATAATAGCTGCTGGAATTAAGAATAGCGGTGAGTATTCATGGAAAATTCCTGAGGTAATTAATCATTCGGTTCATTATAGAATAGAAATAAGAAATGCCAATGATTCGACTTTCACTTCTCTCAGTGATTATTTCTATATTGTTGAATAAAAAAACTAGAGCGGCTTTTCGTAACTAAACATAAATTATTTCTGAGGTGTATATTATGAAGCTAGCAAGGTTGCTTTTTATTTTTTCGTTTTTAATTATTTCTTTTTCTAAGACTAGTGCTAATTATTTTCCTGCAGCCGGTAATGACGGTGTAATTATCCATTTATCAAATGGTTCTAATGATCCGCATCGTGCTTTAATGGCATTGACTTTGGCACTTAAAATGGCTGACGATCATGATGTTTTAGTATTCCTCGATATTCATGCAGTGGATTTAGTATTGGCTACATCTAAGAGTGTGGAGTATAAAAAGTTCGAGCCTTC